>JANMKH010000560.1:0-2042 GCA_031371965.1 Sulfuriferula sp. | reverse complement strand
CCGCACATGGTAAAACAGTCCTCGTTTAGCCGTCATTGCGTGACGGTTCGTCATTATTGTCAGGTACGCAACACTTGGTCATACACCTGTTCGTAAGCTTGCGTCATTGACTCAAGGCTGAATTGACGCACAATTTGCTGGCGCGCAGTCTGGCCTTGGCGAGCCGTCTGTGCCGGGTCATCAAAATAGCTCAGCAAGGCGCGTGCCATCGTCTCCACATCGCCTACATTAACCAGTGTGCCATTGCCGCCGGACTGTACCAGTTCCACGTTGCCACCGACCGCCGTGGCGATCACCGGCAAGCCGCTGGCCTGCGCCTCCAAAATGGTGTTGGAGATACCCTCCCCCAGCGACGGCAGCACGAATACGTCCATGGCACGCATCAGTTCAGGGATCTCGGTGCGTTCGCCCGGTAGCCAGGCCAGCGCCTCCGCGTCCGCAGCACGCAACAGTTCCAGGCACGGGGTGCGGGCAACCCCCTCGCCCACGATCACCAGGCGCGCCCGCTGCCGTGCTTGTGGGTGCAATTCCAATAAGCGCAAAAAAGCACGCACCAGCGTCGGATAATCCTTCACTTCGGCCATGCGCCCGACACTGCCGAACACCACTGCATCATCCGCGGCAAAGCCCGCCGGCAACCCGCTACGCTGCCCTACGCGCGGATGAAAGCGCGTGCTGTCTACGCCGCTGTATATCTGGGTAATGCGGCTGGCCGGCACGCCCACCGTGGCTTGCAGCCACGTCTGCAGATCGCGGCTGACAGTGATGTAGTGCCCCACCAACGGGCGTGCTGCACGCCGCAGCAGGTTGTATTTGCGGTTGCTGCCATACAGGTCAAACACATCGCGCCCATGCTCGCCATGGATACGCCGCCGCACCCTGGCAGCGGCGGCAACGAACTGGCCTTCCAGCGCCGACAGGTTGCGTGTGTGCACCAGGTCCGGCTGTAGTTCGCGCAACTTGCGCCATAATTTTGGGTAGATTGAAATATCCCGTCCCGGTTTTTTGTGCAGCGCATGAAACGGCACCGGCTGGGCCACAATACGCTGGGCAAAGTCCGTGTAATCAGTCAGGCACACGACCGTATGACGATATTTGTGTGCCGGCAATCTGTTCAGAATATTCACCATGCCATTCTCCATCCCCCCCACCGCGAAGTGATGCACGACATGGACGATCAGCGGAACCTTTGCAGCACTCAAGGTTGTGCGACTTGTTTGAGGCTGGCAGCGATGGACGGCCGCATGTCGCGCATGAATTCTCGCAGTATCGGTTGCGCCTGTTCCACATCGCCGGCATAAGGCGTGGCAATCACAATGGCCGTGCCGTCATCGCGTGCACCAACGACTCTTTCGCTGGCCAGCAACAGCTTGGCAAGATAGTCATTGGTGGTGTCGCGCCCATCCAGCCGGTTCCAGCGCCATACCAGCAAACGTTGCGGCGCCGAACGCAGCTTCGCCTGGATTACCTCGGTGGGCTGCGTTCCTGCACCCGGCGCGATCGTTGTCTCACCCAGGTTCGACCACTCAGGATCTTTCTGCCGGATCATGTAATTCTGGCTGGTAATCTGCTCGGCACCCTGGCGCTGGGTACGGTAGTAGGCCAGATATAGCATCACCTGCTGGGTACCCTTGCGGTAATAAATGGCGCGCTCGGCGTCCGGACCGACATAGTGCGGATGCCAGCCGGTAAACGGCGCGGCTTCCAGCGCCCAGCCGTTGGCCGGCGCGGGGGGTGCAATCTGCAAGCCATGCGGCAGCACCGTGTGCCCATCCAGCCAGGTTGCGTAGGCATAGCCGCTGAGCGCGACGGCGATACTCAGCAGCGCCGCCAGCGCCACCCGGCTGAGCGGCGCGGCGGGCGCATCGTGCGCCAATACCTGCGCCGATGGCACAATCGACTTTTCATCTTCGCGCCAGAAGCCGCCGATCCAGAACAACAACAGCATCACCACACCGAAAAACACCCAGCCGTAGATCAGGTGGTCGAAGCCCAGCGCCAGCTTCATGTCGGACAGCACGGCGATCATCACGATCATGTAG
>JANMKH010000559.1:0-8823 GCA_031371965.1 Sulfuriferula sp. | reverse complement strand
ACGGTTTGAAGCTTTTCTGTCGGTTCAGAACCAGATGCGCACGCCTGTTACGAGTTGGACATCATGTGCCGGCGCACCTTCTGCACGCGAAAAATCCGCAGTTTTACCGTACTTGCGCACCAAGTTAAATCCTATATAGGGGGCGAACTCACGACGGATTTCATAGCGTAAACGCACACCCAGGGATGCATCGGAAAGTCCTGCACCAACGCCACGTTCGCGGTCATCCTTGCTGTAGAGATTGGCATCCAATTCAGGCGTGAGGATCAGTCGTTGCGTCAACAGCAGGTCATACGAAGTTTTCAGCTTCAGCGCAGTGCGGCCGGAAGCCCCCAGATAAGCGGTTGCTTCGACATCAAACTTGTAAGGCGCCAGGCCTTGAATTCCCAACGCCGCCCAGTCTCGTGATGGACCGCTACCAAAATCATGACGCACCCCCGTCATTGCCGTCCAGAAGGGCGAGAAGGTGTGGCCCCACAGTAATTCCGCTTCAGCGTCCTGAATTTTCCCTTTGGCCCGCTGGCCTTCACTGCGAATCCACAGCTGGTTCAGATCGCGGCCGAAGCGAAAGCGCCCATCCCATACCATGCTGTCACGCTTGCCATGGACATATTCCAGCTTGTCGAGCATGAGCTTGGCGATCAGCGGATCATCTTCCATATGCATGCTATCCATGTCTATGCCATAAGCAGCATAGGACTTGCCTGCCGAGCCATCGCTGCTCGGCAGGCTGCCTACCGGTGGTGCGGGCTGCGCAGCCGGGGCTGGCTCTGGCTTGCTGACGGGTTTGTCCATCCCCGGCATGTCGCCCATGTTTTTCATGCTCGAATCGGATCCGGAAGTTGACATGTCATGCCCGGACATAGACATCGGATCCTCGGCAAACACAGCCCCGCTCAGCGGGAACAGCGCGCAGAGCAATATTTGCGCTAACGGCTTGAGGTTTTTCATTGCAATGATCTCCGTTATTTCACACACAGATTAAGCGACCACCACGGCGCGGAACATGCCGGCTTCCATGTGGTACAGCATGTGGCAGTGATAAGCCCAATTGCCGCGCGCATCGGCACTGACCCGATAGCTGACGCGGTGCCCGGGGGCGACGCTGATGGTGTGCTTGCGCACCTGAAAATTACCATCGGGAGATTCCAACTCGCTCCACATGCCATGCAGGTGTATGGGGTGATGCATCATGGTGTCGTTGATGAGTACGATGCGTAAGCGTTCGCCATATTGAAACAATATCGGCTCAGCTTCAGAGAAAGGTACGCCATTGAAAGACCACATATAGCGGTCCATATTGCCGGTCAGATGCAGTTCTATTTCGCGCGTCGGATTGCGCGGATCCAGCGCGCCACCCACAGTATGCAAGTCAGCGTAAGTCAGTACCCGCCTCCCGTTGTTGCGCAGACCCACGCCCGGATCATCCAGCCTTGTCGATACCTGATGCGCACGCGTGGTATTCGAAGGGCCGTATTCGGTTCCGGCATGGTGCTTTACCGGCACATCGCCCCCCGCGGATTGCGTGGCAGGCGCCATGCTGGAGTCAGGTTTGGCTGAACCCGACATATCCATCCCGGGCATACTTGAACTCGAGCCCTTCATATCCATGCCCTTCATGTCGTTTGACCCAGCCATGTTCATCCCCGGCATATCGCCCATGGCCATGCCCATATCCGCCATGCTCAGGATGGGCACAGGGTCGAGCTTGGGAACCTTCGCGCGCATCCCGCTACGCGGCGCCAGGGTAGCCAGCGCGTAGCCGGAACGATCCAGTGCCTGGGAAAATACGGTGTAAGCACGGTCTTCAGTCGGCTCAACGAGCACGTCGTAAGTCTCGGCCACGCCTATACGGAACTCATCGATGCTGACCGGATGCACATATTGGCCGTCGGCCGCGACCACGGTCATCTTCAAGCCGGGGATGCGCACATCGAAATAAGTCATTGACGAGCCGTTGATAAAGCGCAGACGGATTTTCTCACCGGGCTTGAACAGGCCGGTCCAGTTCCCCGCCGGGGTAACACCATTGGTGAGAAAGGTATAGGTGGCGCCGCTTACGTCGGACAGGTCGCGCGGACTCATGCGCATCTTGTCCCAGGCTGCGCGCGTGGACAGTGCGCTGGCCCAGCCGTCTTTCTTCGCATCCTGTACCAGATCACCGACCGTGGGCCGGGCATAATTGTAGTAGTCGTTCATCTGCTTAAGATGTTCGAAAACCTCATCCGGATTTTCGTCTGTCCAGTCCGACAGCATCACCACATAATCGCGGTCATAAGTGAAGGGTGCGGGTTCGCGGGGTTCGATGACGATGGGGCCATACAGCCCGGTCTGCTCCTGAAAACCGGAGTGGCTGTGATACCAGTAAGTGCCGGACTGACGCACATCGAACTGGTACACATAGGTCTCGCCCGGCGCGATACCCTTAAAGCTGAGGCCGGGCACGCCATCCATCGGGGCAGGCAGCAGGATGCCGTGCCAGTGAATGGAACCCGCTACCGACATGCGATTGGTGACCCGCAGCGTAATGCGATCGCCTTCGTGCCAGCGCAGCAGCGGCGCGGGAACCTGCCCGTTCACGGTGGTCGCCATGCGCGGGGTGCCGGTGAAGTTCACCGGGGATTCAATCAGATCCAGTGCAAACTCGGTGCCACTGAGGACCGCGGGCTGGCCCGGACTGGTCGTTGCCCAGGCCGGAGTGGTCCATAAGCCCGTCCCAGCCAAAGCGCCACCAGCTATAAGGCCTTCTACAAAGCGGCGACGTGACAGGTTGGCTGGCGGGGTTTTAATAATCCGGTTTTTCATGAAAAAAATCCTCAAACAACAATGAGCCCATTAGCGTCAATGCGATATTTCTATCGGAGATAGGAGTGCAGCGTAGAATGCTACCCCTGCTATCTTCCGGGCAGTCGATTCAACTTGGTCTGGCGGGTGTTCGCCGATTCAGCAATAGCACGTTTCAAGGTTGATGTTTATACGGAACCAGAATAACCCGCTGGCCATAACGCCAGCCTGACGACTGGATTACATATTTGTAATATTGCGTTCCTGCGCTTCGAGAGGCGCTCCTCCAAAGCTGGGGCTGCATCCGGCATTCTCAGTCCAGGCGGCAATGCGGTAGGTGTTATGCAGATTTCTATCCCTTGGCAGCCTCCGTTTTGGCTGCCCCACCAGGCTGACGGATGCCCGCCAGCTTGGTGCGCTTCAACATCAATGCATTGATGGCCACCAGCGCCGAGCTGCCGGACATGGCCAGTGCCGCGATCTCGGGACTCAGCGTAAACGGGTAGAACACACCCGCGGCGAGCGGGAAGGCGATGACGTTGTAGCCGACCGCCCACCAAAGATTCTGGTGCATCTTGCGCAGCGTGGCGCGGGAAAGTTCCAGTGCGCCAACCACATCGTAAGGGTCGCTCTTCATCAGCACCACATCGGCGCTCTCCATCGCCACATCGGTGCCGGCGCCGATGGCGAAGCCCACGTCAGCTTGCGTCAGGGCGGGTGCATCGTTGATGCCATCGCCCACCATGCCGACCTTGTTGCCTTGCGCTTGTAGTTCCTTGACCTTCTCCGCCTTCTGCCCAGGCAGCACGTCGGCGAGCACGATGTCGATACCAAGTTCGCGGCCGATGCGCTCGGCCGTAGCACGGTTGTCGCCGGTGAGCATGGCCACTTTCACGCCGCGTTGCTGTAGCGCCTGGATGGCATCTTTCGACGTGGGCCGCAGCGCATCGGCGATGGCGATAAGCCCGAGCAGCTTGCCGCCGTGAGCCACATGCACGACGGTGCGACCCCCGCCTTGCATCTCGTCGGCCTTGGCGATCAGGCCGTTCATATCGACCTGTTCTGCGTCCATCAATTTACGATTACCCAGCAGTACAGTGCGTCCCTCGACTTCCGCCTTGGCGCCCATGCCGTCGATATTGGTGAAGCCGCTGCCGGGCTGCGTCGGCATGCCGGACGCGCGTTTCAGGATGGCCTGGGCGAGCGGATGCTCGGAGCCCTGCTCAACTGTGGCTGCCAAAGCCAGCATGGCGTCCACGTCGGTGCCCATTGCCGTCGTCACATCCACGACCTCGGGCTGCCCCAGGGTCAGCGTGCCGGTCTTGTCGAAGATAATCACATTAAGCTTGGTGGCTTCTTCCAAGGCGGCAGCGTTCTTGAACAGGATGCCATTCATGGCTCCCAGGCCGGTGCCGACCATGATCGCCATCGGCGTGGCCAGGCCCAGTGCATCCGGGCAGGCAATCACGAATACGGTGATGGTCAGCGTCATGGCAAACAGCAGCGGCTGCCCGATCCACCAGAACCACACCGCAAAGGTAGCAAGGCCGGTGACGATGGCGGCGAGCACCAGCCATTGTGCAGCGCGGTCGGCAAGGCGCTGGCCGGGCGCCTTGGAGTTCTGCGCCGCTTGCACCAGTTTTACGATCTGCGCGAGGGCGGTGTCGGCGCCGACCTTGGTCGCGCGGTATTTGAAGCTGCCGCGTTTGTTGATGGTGGCGCCGATCACGCTCGCGCCGACCACCTTTTTGACCGGCATGGATTCGCCGGTGAGCATGGATTCGTCCACTTGCGATTCACCCTCGATGACTTCGCCGTCCACCGGAATTTTATTGCCGGGCCGGATGATCACCGTGTCGCCGACTTTCAACTCGGCCGTCGGCAGTTCTACTTCGCGTCCCTCGCGCAGCACGGTCGCTTTCGGCGGGGCGAGGTCCATCAGCGCGCGGATGGCATCGGACGCCCCGGCGCGTGCGCGCATCTCCAGCCAATGGCCCAGCAGAATGAAGACGAGCAGCACCGACGAGGCTTCGTAGAACTGTTCGCCTGCGAAGAAAAACGTGGCGCCCACACTGAAAAAATAGCCGGTTCCCACGGATAGGAAAACGAGCACAGCCATGTTGGTCACGCCATTGCGGACAGCACGGAACGCGGCGACGTAAAACGGCCAGCCGGGATAGATCACTGCGCCGCTCGCGAGCAAGAACAGAAAAATGTTGCGGTCCATCCCGAATGGCGGTTCAAGCTTGAGAAACGCCATACCCATTGAAGTATAGAGAAACACCGGCAGCGCAAATGCCAGCGCAATGAAGAAACGGTTGCGCATGTCACGCGCCATCGCCTGCATGTCCATGCCGGCAGCATGGCCCATCTCATGGCCCATGCTGTCGCTATCCGCATGCTCGGCAGCTTGCGTGGTTTGGGCTTGTCCGGTGTGCTGGTGATGTTGCGCGGGCGGCGTTGCGGAGACCGGCGTAACCTTTGCAGGATCCGCCTTGACTTGTGCATCGCCGGGCGGATGTTCTTGTTCACAAAGATGCCGGGGTACAAGCTCGCCGCCGCAGTGATGGCCGCACTCGCGTACTTTAGCCTTGATGGCATTGAGGCCCGTCACCGTCTCGTCATACACCACCCTCGCGCTGCCCGAAACGCAGTTCACATCGACCTGCTTTATCCCCGGCATCCTGGCCAGCTGTTTCTCTACGCCCTGGGCACTCAACGGGGAGAGCAAATCGCGCACATCCATGACAGTCGTTTGCATTGTTGCCCTTCGGTCGTCTTCGGCATGTCTTGTAAAGTCTCCGGCTACGGCGCAAGCAGGCCGTTTTCGAGATAGGAGGCAGCGTAGGTTGATACGAGCTAGTAATTAACGAACACAAGCTCGGAATCAAGGCAAGTCCAGCCGCAGTGCTGATCTATAGCGATGATAGTGGCGGGTCGGCGCCTGCGTTAATCACGCGCGGAGAGGGTCAAGCTGATCCGATGATTTTAAAGTTCCTCTATTGTTTATGGTTGCTTAGCCACCAACTTCCTATAAAGCGTCTGCTGCGTTGGATTCAATGCCGAGTATGCCTTCAGGTGGTAAGGCACCATCACCAGCGCAAGATGGGTTTGGGCGTGGCCGATATCCTCGATGTCCTTCTTGATAACCGCAAGCGACGGCTCTGCTGCCGAAGCATCGGATGCGTACTTTTTATACGCTTTTTGTAGCGCGGTGTTACTGGAAATGGTGCTTTTTGCCATGCCAAATTTCAAATCTTCTTGCTGTTTGATCTGCTCGCTGGACAATTGAAACTGCTTCGCATTCTCCAGAATCCAGTAGGGGCCAGGATGATGACTCTTGAATATTGACGAAAATTCGAAAGAATGCGACGCGAAATATTGCTGCTCCTGCTTCTTTTGCGACGCACTCATTTTGGACAATTGCGGCGTGGCCCCTGCGTGCTCAATATCATCTGAGGCATGGGTCGACGCAAAACCAGACACCAAAAGAGCAATGCCTATGAAAGACTTTCTCAGTAGTTTCATTCGAGAACTCCAAAGATATGGTTATAGGAAGTGGCTGGATGAACATGGTATGCACTGGACATCGCCTGACTCTGTAAATTAAGCGGGGGATGTTGTAAGGCCGTAATCGTATCCAAGCGTTTAAACGTGATGAATCACAAATACCGCTTCCGCCCTTCGCTCCATTTCCCATCCCGACAGGTGCGATACTTTATTGCGCACCATTCAAACCGCCCTCGATAGCCTTGATTACTTTTTCTTCAAGTTCTTTTGCAGACGCTTCAGCCTTGCTGCCCTGGGCGATGACGCCGGGCCGGACAAAAAGGACGGTGACGCGTCCCGCCTTTTGCGTGAAGGTGAGATGCAACGGGCACATCGCCAGCATCGCCGGGTCGGCATTGCTGATTTTTATGGCCAAAGGAGCGTTGCAGAAAACCATGCTTTTAATACCTTCCAGCTGGTTAAGATTAAAATCTTTAACCGCATTTTTCTTCGCGAATTTTGTTAGATTTTCCTGTATATCAACCTCGTATACCACTTTGAAACCATTGTCTTCCAATGCCTTATGAACACGCTTATAGGCGGTATCCAGATTTTGATTGAAAGATTTTTCGTAAACCGCAGGGGACTCGGCCCATGCGTTTAAGCTGATCAGGGTAAATAAAAGCATAAGTGCTGATTTCATGGAGCTCTCCCAAAATGTTATTGAGGATATAGCCGGATGTCGGGGCCGGATTTATTTCTTGATGTCAAAATAGGCGTGCAGCTCCACTTCCGTCGGCTGTTTCCGGAACACGACTTCATCATCCACCACCAGATTCGGCGAATGCCGGATGCTGAACTTTTCAACGAGATCGGGGTGGTCTTCCACGAAACACACGCGATAGGGGATGTGTAAGCATTCGAGTTCCTTTTCCAGATTCTCACGATGCGTGCAGGCTTTCGTTGCGATGATGATTACATCCATAGTGGCCTCTAATAAAACTTAAGGAAATCCTGAATATTTCAATGAGTCGCCAGGACGCCAGGAATGCCAAGGTTATTCTCTTCCAGTTCAGAAATATTTTCCCTGGAGTCAGTTGTTAACGAAATTAACAAGGCTGGCTAAATGCCGTAAAACCGAAGCCATGACCAGAGGGTAACCAGGCGGCCTGGCCGCCTGGTTTGTAGAAGCCCTACTTTTGCATGGATGAAGCAGGCATGTCTTTGCGCATGTGCTCCATCTGTTTGCGCATCTGGCCCATTTCCTTTTGTGTGCCGGCATTCATCGTCATGCCTTTGTGCATCATGCCCGACATGTGGTTCATCATGCCGCCCATTTGCTTCATCTGGCTAGACATCTTCTTCATCGTGGCCGGGCTCATGCTGCCGCTTTCTATCATGCTGGACATATCCTTCATTTCACTCGACATGTCGTTCATAAGTCCCGACATCTGTTGCGTGCCAGCCTCGCCCTTGTCACCCTTCATTCCTTCCATGCCACCCATGCCACCCTTCATTCCATCCTGCCCGGCAGGGTCTGCTGCATAGGCCGGAAGCGCGAATGCGGTACCTGTGATTAGCAATAACGCGCCGACTTTTCCTAAAATTGAATGTTTCATGATTTACTCCTTGGTTAGCGGGGACATCCCCCAGTTTTATTGCTACTACATTCAAGTAGTCGCACGTGCCAGCAATAAATTGTGAAAGCTGTTCACATACAGGCGTGACCGGCTCAATCTCTTTGTTAATGACTCACTTAGTGTATTTCCTTTGGTTGGGCTCGGATGGTATTGGCGCATCCGTAACGCCAGAGTTGCCCATTTTGGATCGGTCAATTCTTCTGCCCGAAGATGACCCAAAACAGCAGAGCACCCAAGCCGAGCATAAGCAAAGTAGGAATCCACATCCAGCTGATTCCGCCCATCGCGCCGTTTCCCATCATCCCGCCGCTCAGCGTCGCTCCGGTCATCGTTCCGCCGCCGAACAGCAGAAGCAGTATGACGACAATGGCAAACGCGATGACGAGGGCAGTTTTAGTTGTTGCGTTCATGAGATCAATCTCCTTAATGCTGGCTGGTTAAATTAACAACTGCGGATAGAGTAATTCCACCACGCACATTTTGCTGGCGACACTGGCCGTCATGCTTCGCGCTGCTACTTATGCTTTCCGCCGTCTTTTTGTTCCTTGCCTGCTCCCATACCCGAGTCACTTTTCGCATCACCGCCCATCATTCCCCCGCCTTTCATGGTCTGCATATGCTGGTGCATCATCTCCCGGTGTGCTTGCATGAGCTGCTCGCGTTCCTGCGGATTCTTCGCATCCAGTATCTTGTGCATCTGCTCGTGCATCTTCAGCATGCTTTCCTGCATCATGCCCATTTTTTTGTCCATGTCTTGCGGGTTTTTCATCGTAGTTCTCCAAAAATGAATGGGCAGGAAACCTCAAATCCAGGCAATACCCACAACTACGTTTACACCGAAAGATTAGGTTGTTCTGTTAGTTATCGAACACTGGCTTCATTGATTAATAGTCGGGCTCCACTCGATAGG
>JANMKH010000542.1:0-4579 GCA_031371965.1 Sulfuriferula sp. | reverse complement strand
CTTCGTGTTGTTCCAATTTTTCAATGTATTCAACGCGCGCGCCGAGCATTATTCCGCGTTCAACCGCCAGTTTTTCAGCAACGGCAAACTGTGGGCGGCACTTGGCATGGTAGTTGGGTTGCAGGCGCTGGCGGTGCAGTGGACGCCGGCCCAGGCCATCTTCGATACCACGGCATTGTCCGCCCGGGACTGGGGGCTGGCATTCGCGGTGGCCTCATCCATCCTGCTGCTGGATGAAGGCTACAAACTGATGTTGAAATTACTGCAACGCAGCCACCGGAGGCCTACATGAACCAAAAGATTACTTCCTCCCCATCCCCGACACCATTGGACGACCCCCTCATTCGTGTGCTGGCGACGTCGATACGCTATGCTGTGAAGATTCTGGCGGTGCTGATGGTGCTGGTGATCTGGTGGGGGGTTGCGGATGTGGTCTACGTGCTGTACTCACGCATCTCCACCCATCCCTACTATCTACTCAACATCAGCGATATTTTAGCCACCTTCGGCGCGTTCATGGCCGTGCTGATTGCAATCGAAATCTTCATCAACATCAGCAGTTACCTACGCGAGAACGTCATCCATATCAAGATCGTCCTGGCCACGGCCTTCATGGCCGTCGCCCGCAAGGTCATTGTGCTGGATTACAAGGAAGTCAGTTCAGACTATGTGTTCGCCACCGCTGCGCTAGTGCTCGCATTGGCGGTGGCCTATTGGCTGGCCGTGGTAAAAAATACCTCCATAGAAAGCCACGGCGAGCTCTGAATGACGCTGATTGACACCCACTGCCACCTGGACGCCGCCGAGTTCGACACCGACCGCGACACGGTGGCGGCTCAGGCCTGGTCGGCAGGCGTTAAAACCATTGTTGTTCCCGCAGTGCAGTACACCAACTTCAACGCTGTACTGGCTATCTGCCAGCGCTATCCCGGCTGCGTGCCGGCGCTGGGGTTGCATCCGATGTACATCCACGCACATCTGCCGGAACATCTCATCTTGCTGCGCGCTGCCATTGAGCGGCAGCGCCCCGTGGCAATAGGCGAAATCGGGCTGGATTTTTTCGTGCCGAATCTGGATGTGGCGACGCAGGAATACTACTTCACCGAACAGCTTAAAATCGCCCGCGATTTCGGCCTGCCGGTATTACTCCACAGCCGTCGCGCCAACGATCAGGTGTTGAAACAATTGCGCCGCTTCGGTATCCGGCGCGGTATCGCCCACGCCTTCAGCGGTAGCCGCCAGCAGGCTGAGGCATTCATCCGGCAAGGATTCAAACTGGGCTTCGGCGGTGCCATGACTTATACTCGGGCCTCGAATTTGCGTCGTCTTGCAGCCGAGTTGCCGCCGGAAGCTCTCGTGCTGGAAACCGACGCACCGGATATGGCGCCAGCCTGGCTACACTCGAAACGCAATGGCCCTGAGCAACTCCCGCGCATTGCCGCTGTACTAGCCGAGCTGCGCGGCATCACGCCGGATATGGTCATGCATATAACTTCCAAAAACGCCTGCGCCGCCTTGTCCCTTCAACTGGAAACGATTTCTCAGCATGGAAGCGCATAATTTCTTTCTCACCCTCGCTGTTTTATTGCTGGCTGCACGGTTCTTATCCGAGCTGGCAATACGCATTGGTGTTCCGGCAGTAATCGGCGAACTCGCCGCCGGCCTTATCATCGGCCCCTCCTTGCTCGGGCTGGTCAGCCCGGACGCCACCATGAAGCTGTTGGCGGAAATCGGCATTATCCTGCTGCTGTTCGAAGTGGGTATGGATACCGATGTGTTCCGCCTCGCCAAGGCCGGCTCCAAACCCATCGTCGTGGCTATCGCCGGCGTGGTGTTCCCGTTCGGTCTCGGTTACCTGGTCAGCCACGCAATGTTTGGCATGTCATTGCTGGCCAGCCTGTTCATCGGCGGCACCCTGACCGCCACCAGTATCGGCATTACCGTGCGCGTGCTGACCGATCTAGGCCGCCGCAACAGTGACGAAGCGCAAATCGTCATTGGCGCTGCGGTACTGGATGACATCGTTGGCGTCATCCTGCTCGCTTTTCTTTACCAGTTTGCCGTTTCAGGAGAAATGTCACTGGCAGCGACCGGCAAGGTCGGCGCTTACATCGTCCTGTTCATGCTGCTGTCCCCGTTCGCCGCCAAACTCATGGCTTTCATCATCGGCCATTTCGACCGCCGCAGCAGTTCGCCAGGGTTGTTACTGACCATGGCTCTGAGCCTGATCATGCTGTTCAGCTATCTGGCCCATGCCATCGGCGCGCCCGAAATCATGGGTGGATTTGCAGCCGGCATCGCCATGGGACAACACTTCCGCGTCACCCTGACCCAACGGCTGCGCATCCCGTTCTCCGCTTACCTGAACCGGATTTTCGCACCCAGCCCGGAGCTGTCTCATCGCCTGGAGAGCCAAATGCGGCCGTTGATCCATACCTTCACGCCGCTGTTCTTCGTGATGGTCGGCGTCTCGCTCAACCTCAAGCAGGTGGACTGGTCATCAGCCTTCGTCTGGGGTCTGTCTGCCGCGCTACTGCTGGTCGCCGTCGCCGGCAAGCTGGTTTCCGGCTTTCTGATCAAGGAGCCGCGCCTGCAGCAGGCGGTCATTGGCCTGTCCATGATCCCGCGCGGTGAAGTGGGCCTGATTTTCGCCCAGATCGGTTTTGCCAATGGCATTCTGGATGCGCAAGTCTATGCGGCGCTGCTGATTGTGATCACATTGACCACCGTGGTGCCGCCGTTCATCATCAAGTGGATATATCAACGCAATGACACGGCTACGGCCATCGATACACAGGTGAGTAAATGACCGCATTGCCACAATTCGAACGCACCCACATTCTGCTGGGCGACGCCGGCCTGCAACTGCTTGCCGGCAAACACATCTTTGTCGCAGGACTGGGCGGCGTCGGATCTTATTGCGTGGAAGCGCTGGCACGCGCAGGCGTGGGCAAGCTCACACTGGTGGATCATGATGTGGTCGCCACCAGCAATATCAACCGCCAATTACCGGCGCTGCTTTCCACGGTGGGGCAATCCAAGGCGGAATTAATGCAGTCGCGCATCATGGATATCAACCCGGCCTGCCAAGTGATCATCCACCGGGTATTTCTGACGCCGGAAAACGTCAGCGCATACGTGCCGCATGAGGTTGATTATGTGATTGACTGCATCGACTCGCTTAATTGCAAAGTGGCCTTGGTGCAGAATAGCTTGCAACGCGGCTTACTCGTTGCCTCCAGCATGGGAGCAGGCAACCGTCTCGACCCATCCAGAATCAGGCTTGCGGATATCAGCCAGACCGAGATGTGCCCATTGGCTCGCATCATGCGTAAGCGGCTGCAGCGGCACGGCATCAAAAATGGTGTCTTAACGGTATTCTCCGATGAAGCACCCAGTGCGCCACTGCCACCACAACCAGTAGATGGTCCTGGCCGTCCGCGCGCTATCAACGGCACCATTAGCTACATGCCGGCACTTTTCGGTCTGATGCTTGCCGGAGAAGTGCTTCATCGCCTACTTCTACTTCTGGAGACAAAGACTTCAGTAAGCGTTACGCAGGAGGGTTAAACACGCCTCATTGACTCTGCTGGTCTATTGCGTGTTGTTGCGCCTGACTTTGCTGCTGCACGGTTTGCTCCACTGCTTTTGCACGCTGCAATTCATCTCGCTGCATATCGAATAAGCGCGAATCGCTTGGCGCCTTCGGCAACGGTGGCTGCGATGGCTTCTGCTGACCACAGGCAGCCAGCCAGAATGCCAACGCAGCCCCTACCAATACTGTACGCATCATCTACCCCCTTTAGCACCAAAACGCCATCGCGTTAATTCTACGCCCGCATAGATTCCTACTGCGAACTGAACTGCGCGCATCTGCGAAGCAAACAGTTGAGTTTTAAATCCGGTAGATTGCATTGCCTTAAAAGTAAAACCCCCCGGCAGTTTTCACTGGCGGGGGGTTTTGGTATAGAAGTCTGACGATGACCTACTTTCACATGGGTAATCCACACTATCATCGGCGCTGTCCCGTTTCACGGCCCTGTTCGGGATGGGAAGGGGTGGTTCCAGGACGCTATGGTCGTCAGACGTAAGCTGCTCGGACGCGGTGCGATCTTTCGATCAGACCGCATCCCGAATTGGAAGAAGTAAAGTGTGTTGCGTGTTTTGATTGTACTGCGCTGTATTAACCACTAACCCACTACTTAAGGTTATAGGGTCAAGCCTCACGGGCAATTAGTACTGGTAAGCTTAATGCATTACTGCACTTCCACACCCAGCCTATCAACGTCCTGGTCTCGAACGACCCTTTAGGGGGGTCTAGCCCCCGGGAAATCTCATCTCAAGGCGAGTTTCACGCTTAGATGCTTTCAGCGTTTATCTCTTCCGGATTTAGCTACCCGGCGATACCACTGGCGTGATAACCGGTACACCAGAGATCCGTCCACTCCGGTCCTCTCGTACTAGGAGCAGGTCCCTTCAAATTTCCAGCGCCCACGGCAGATAGGGACCAAACTGTCTCACGACGTTTTAAACCCAGCTCACGTACCACTTTAAATGGCGAACAGCCATACCCTTGGGA
>JANMKH010000520.1:0-3827 GCA_031371965.1 Sulfuriferula sp. | reverse complement strand
TTCCGCCGATGGGCTGATCGAGCTCACCCCGGAAAGCGTGCGCGTGACCGAAGCCGGGCGAATTTTCCTGCGCAATATCGCCATGGCGTTCGACGCTTATCTGCACCAGACGCAGGGGGCCGCACCGCGCTACTCGCGTACTGTGTAGGCGCGAGCTTGACGTATCAGCTTCGAAAAAAACCGCTGCCACAGAGCGCATAGATGCCACAGCGTGGGCGGGTTTTCAGGCGAAACATTTTCTCGTGAGTGAGTTTGAAAAAACCACCGCTACGTAAACAGGGTCAGCAGACGAATTCTTCGTCCGTCTGGCACAAGCAAGGAAAAACTGAACATGCTATCCATGAATGTAGGTCCGTTCGCATTATCGGGCAATGTACTGCTGTTGCTGGCAGCCGGGCTGGTGGCGGCTGGCGTAGGCCACCTGGTTGGGCGGCGCCAGCAAACAGGGATCGTCAATACCTTGAGCGACATGCTGATCGCCGGGGTGATCGTGGCGCGCATCGCCTTTGTCGCCCTCTGGTTCGACGCGTATCGCAGCAGCCCCTGGTCGATGCTCGATATCCGCGACGGCGGTTTCACGCTCTGGGCCGGGATGGCGGCGGCGCTGCTGGTGGCGATCTGGCGCGGCTGGCGTCAGCCGCCACTGCGCAAACCGCTGCTGCTGGGGCTGACGGCAGGCGCGCTGGTGTGGGGCGCGCTGTTCGGAGCCCTGCGCACGACTGAACGGCCGGCGCTGCCCAAGCTGGCGTTGACGACGCTTGCCGGTGCGCCGACTAGCCTTGCTGCGCTGGCCGACGGCAAACCCATGGTCGTCAATCTGTGGGCAAGCTGGTGCCCGCCATGCCGGCGCGAAATGCCGGTGCTCGCCGCTGCGCAACAACGCGAAACCGGGGTCCGTTTCGTGTTCGTCAATCAGGGCGAGGATGGGGCGGCGGCGCAGCGCTACCTCAGCGCAGGTCAACTCAATCTCGCCAATGTGCTGCTCGATCCGGGCGCGGCGCTCGGTCGCGAAGTCGGCTCGGGCGCGTTGCCAACTACCCTGTTCTATGACGCCAATGGACGGCTGGTCGATAACCACCTGGGTGAGCTGTCCGCTGCTTCGCTGGCGAGCAAATTGGACCCGTTGCGCACGTCCGCCAGTGCTTCGGGCAAAGATTGAGACCCGATGATCAAAAATCCCCTGGCGTTTATTGCGGCAATATCGGGCGCGCTCCGCCGAGTCTGGCGCGGTTTGTCGACACGTAAACGGACCATTCTGGCGTTGGTATTATTGGTGCTGGCATGGCAGGGGATACTGGGCGCTCTGCGCCTGATGGATAACCCGGCGCTGTCTGAAATGCAGGCGACGATGCTGTCAGGCGAATCGACAAACCTTGCCGCGCTGGCCGACGGCAAACCCATGGTCGTTAATCTTTGGGCAAGCTGGTGCCCGCCGTGCCGGCACGAAATGCCAATGCTCGCCGCCGCACAACAACGCGAAACCGGGGTGAGCTTTGTCTTTGCCAATCAGGGCGAAAACGCGACAACCGTCCAGCGTTATCTGACCGCCGGCCAGCTTGATCTGGCTAATGTCATGCTTGATCGAGACACCCGGCTGGGTACTGTGGCCGGCTCGATGGCGTTACCCATCACACTGTTCTACGACGCTAGCGGACGGCTGATCGATACCCACCTGGGTGAGCTATCGGCGGCTGCACTGGCGCGCAAATTAAACCTGTTGCGTGCGCACTGAATTTCACCAGCAATGGCGTGCTCAATGGACCATTTTGACTGAATCGGATGCCTTGAATACGCAACGATGAGCGCAGCAGTCTGATTCAACGCATGTACGCGTAACCGGCCTGCTGCAGGCGCACGATCTCGGCATCCGCCATCGGTACCATGGTAACGAAACCGTGGATGTCGGCGGGTTCAAACCCATGCCCTTTTGCAGCAATGCGGCACATGCGGAATTCGATAACCCCGCTTTGCGTGGCGCTTTGCGCGCGCTGCATCAGCTCGCGATACCTGGCGTAGTTTTTGATGGCGAAGAACGGGATTTCATTGCCGTGCAGCACGATCACCACTTTGCTGTCGAACGGGTCATCGCCGTTGAGGCTGGCGAGCAGTACCGCGCGGCTGATGACGGAACGCACCGCCGCCTCGGAATCCACCGCCACGTCGTATACCACTTTCTGTCTGGCATAGGTCTGTTCCACCGCACGGGCGTGACCCCACGGTGCGTCGGGATTTGCTGCAGTTGCCAAGGCGGGAATAAACAATAGCGCAGCGAGCAAGGTAATGGAAAATGTGCGCACGATGATCTCCTGATGATGGGGGGTTTAAATTTTGCCTTTTTCCCTCAGAGCCCTTGGGTCGGCAGCGGTGTACTTACCTTACTTCATGTAATAGAGAAAATTCTCATACGGCGCTTCAGCCACCTTGAACCACTGGATTTCGCTGTCGCGGAATTTTTTCCATTCGCTGTAGATGGTCCTGAACGCCGGGTTCCGGGCGGATTCCTCGTCGTAGAGTGCAAACGCCGCAGCACGCGCGGCGAGCATGACATCCTTGGGGAAAGCGTGCAGCTTGACGCCGTTCTCCACCAGACGCATCAGGGCGGGAGCGTTGACGGTATCGTAGCGCGCCAGCATGGCCATGTTGGCTTCCACCGCAGCGACTTCAAATGCCTGCCGGTATTGCTCCGGCAGCGCATTCCATTTTTGCAGGTTGACCATGAACGACAGCTGCGGACCGCCTTCCCACCAGCCCGGATAGTAGTAATTTTTCGCGATTTTGTAGAAGCCGAGTTTTTCGTCGTCGTAAGGCCCCACCCACTCGGCGGCGTCGAGCGCGCCGCGTTCCAGCGCCGGGTAGATGTCGGCGCCGGCCAGCGTCTGCGGCACGGCGCCGAGCCGCGCCATGATCTTGCCGCCGAGTCCGGGAATGCGCATTTTCAGCCCTTTGAGGTCAGCCATCGACCTGATCTCGTGGCGGAACCAGCCGCCCATCTGGGTGCCGGTATTGCCGCCGGGAAACTGGATGATATTGTAGCCTTTGAAGAAATCGCGCATCAGCGCAATACCGCCGCCGGAATACATCCAGGCGTTTTGCTGGCGTGCGGTGAGGCCGAACGGCAACGCGCAATCGAAAGCGAACGCCATGTTTTTGCCCACATAGTAGTAGCTCGCCGAATGGCCGCATTCCACCGTGCCGTTCTGCACCGCATCCAGCACTTGCAGGCCAGGCACCAGTTCGCCGCCGGCGAATACGCGAATCTCGAATTTGCCGTTGGTGAGTGCGGATACGCGCCTGGACAACAGTTCTGCTGCGCCGTAAATGGTATCCAGGCTCTTGGGAAAACTGGACGCCATGCGCCATTTTATGACGGGCGAATCGGCCGCCTGCGCCGGTAGCGCAGCAAGCGCCGCACCGCTTGCCAAACCCATCCCGCCTGCACCCTTCAGAAAATCGCGTCGTTTCATTGTTATCCTCCCGTGTTTAGCGGGTAAAATTATAAAGACCAAACTCCCGACCCTTCGAACATGTCCGAACCAGCCGAAAAAATCCCCGCGACCAATTTCATCCGCAACATTATTGCCGACGACATCGCCAGCGACAAATGGGGCGGCCACGTCGCCACGCGTTTTCCGCCGGAGCCGAACGGCTATCTGCATTATGGCCACGCCAAATCCATCTGCCTGAATTTCGGCCTGGCGCGCGATTACAACGGCGTGTGCCATCTGCGCTTCGACGACACCAATCCGGAAAAAGAAGAGCAGGAGTATGTGGACTCCATTCTCGATGCAGTGCGCTGGCTGGGTTTCGACTGGGGCGAGCATCAATAT
>JANMKH010000501.1:0-1901 GCA_031371965.1 Sulfuriferula sp. | reverse complement strand
ACCTCACCGACCAGTGGTTCGTGAAGATGGACACGCTCGGTGCACGCGGGCTTGCGCTTGCCGAGTCGGGTGCGGTCAAGTTCGTGCCGCCAAACTGGATCAACACCTATCGCCACTGGATGGAGAACATCCAGGACTGGTGCATCAGCCGCCAGCTGTGGTGGGGGCATCGCATCCCCGCCTGGTACGACGAGGACGGCAATCACTACGTGGCTCGCAGCGAAACCGAAGCGCGCAAACTCGCCGCCGGCCGCCCGCTGACCCGCGACGAGGATGTGCTCGACACCTGGTTCTCCTCCGCGCTGTGGCCGTTTTCCACCCTGGGCTGGCCGCAAAAAACCCCTGAACTGGACGCTTTCCTGCCCGGCTCGGTACTGGTCACCGGCTTTGACATCATCTTTTTCTGGGTCGCGCGCATGGTGATGATGTCGCTGCACTTCACCGGCGAAGTGCCATTCCGGGAAGTGTATGTGACCGGCCTGGTACGCGACGCCCACGGCAACAAAATGTCCAAGTCCAAGGGCAACGTGATTGACCCGCTCGACCTGATCGACGGCATCGACCTCGACAGCCTGATCGCCAAGCGCACCACCGGCATGATGAATCCCAAGCAGGCGCAGGCCATCGCCAAACAGACCCGCACCGACTATCCGAATGGCTTCGCGGCATTCGGCACCGATGCCATCCGTTTCACTTTCGCCAGCCTCGCCACCCATGGCCGCGACATCAAGTTCGACCTGCAACGCGCCGACGGCTACCGCACCTTCTGCAACAAGCTGTGGAACGCCACGCGCTTCGTGCTGATGAACTGTGAGGGCAAGGACGTGGGGCTGGACGACAGCCTGCCGCTCGCCTACTCCGATGCCGACCGCTGGATCATCGCCCGCCTGCAGCAGGCCGAAACCGAAGTCGCCGGTGCCTTCGCCGACTACCGCTTCGACATGGCTGCGCGCGCCGTTTACGAATTCGTCTGGGACGAGTATTGCGACTGGTATGTGGAACTCGCCAAGGTGCAGATCAATAGCGGCGACGAGGCTGCCGCCCGCGCCACCCGCCGCACCCTGGTGCGCGTGCTGGAGGCTGCGCTACGCCTGGCACACCCCATCATCCCGTTCATTACCGAGGAACTCTGGCACACCGTGGCGCCGCTGGCGGGCAAACACGGCGCGAGCATCATGACCCAGCCTTATCCGTTGGCCGACGCAGCCAAAGTGGACGCTGGCGCCTGCCAACGTATCGACTTGCTTAAAGACCTCATCAACGCCACCCGTGGTCTACGCGGTGAAATGAGCCTGTCTCCTGCGCTGAAAGTGCCCATGGCCATCAGCGGCGATGCCAGCGCACTCGCCAGTTTCGCACCTTACCTGGCGGCGCTGGCCAAATTGAGCGAGGTCAAAATCAGCGCCGAACTGCCGCCCGGCGACGCTCCCGTCGCCATCGTCGGTGACACCAGGCTGATGCTGCTGATCGAAATAGATCGGGACGCGGAAAAAGCCCGGCTGGAAAAAGAAATCGCGCGCCTGCAAGGCGAAATCACCAAATGCGCAGCCAAGCTGGGCAACGCCAGCTTCGTGGACCGCGCCCCGGTAGCCGTGGTGGATCAGGAAAAACAGCGTCTGACGGATTTCAAGGACACGCTGGGCAAACTGCAAGACCAGTTGAGCCGCCTGGCGGCGCAGAACTGAATCCGTCATGCCGGTCTGGATCCGGCATGGTGGGGATTATTCTCCCCAGCGATACTGGTGGCAGAACTGCCCTACCCGCTCCACCACTTCGTCACGCTCAAAGAAGCGGTCGGCACGGTTCAGCCTGGCCTGATCGCGCTCGTCCTGGCTGCCGCCAAAGCAGAATATCGGCACGTTGAGCATCCACTCCATGCGCACCTGACGTATCGCGTCCTG
>JANMKH010000456.1:0-24304 GCA_031371965.1 Sulfuriferula sp. | reverse complement strand
GTCCGCCGGACTCACTTTCAAACGGCCGCGGCGAGTTAACGCGTCAGCCAGCGCTTCGGTCAGCGGTCGTGTCGGGGCCAGAGTTTCCATCAACGCAGTGACGCTGTCCGGCACCGGCACGAATACGCGGCGCAACTGCTTGGGCAGCGCCTTCACATACCAGGTGAGTTTTTCGCGCAACATGCCCGGCACCAGCCAGTCGAAGTGCCAGCCCGGCACGGTATTGAGCAGCGCCAATGGTATGGTTACCGTCATGCCGTCGAGCGGATGGCCGGGCTCGAAGCGATAACTCAGCGGTAACGCGATGGCGTCGATGGTGAGCACCTGCGGAAACCAGTCATCGGTCACCGACTCCGCACCGTGGCGCATCAGGTCGTCGCGGGAAAGGTACAGCAGTCGCGGGTTTTCCCGCTCTGCGTCGCGCCGCCATTGGTCGAAACCGCTGCCGTTGACGATCCCGGCCGGGATGCGCGCGTCGAAAAACGCGAACAGGCGCTCCTCGTCCACCAGTACATCCTGGCGTCGCGCCTTGTGCTCCAGCTCGACGATTTCCTCGATGAGCTGGCCGTTGTGGGCGAAGAACGGCGCGCGGGTGTCGTATTCTCCCGCCACCAGCGCGCTGCGGATGAAAATGCGGCGGCTCTCCACCGGGTCGATGCTGCCGTAATGCACGCTGCGCCGGGGCACGATGGTCAGGCCGAACAGCTGTACCTGCTCGAAGGCCGACACCTGGGCGGTTTTCCTCTGCCAGTGCGGGTCGAAATAATTGCGTTTCAACAAGTGCGCGGCGACGGATTCCAGCCACTCGGGTTCGATCTTGGCGACGGTGCGGGCATACAGCCGCGTGGTTTCGGTGAGCTCTGCCGCCATCACCCATTTGGGCGATTTTTTCGCCAGCGCGGAGCCGGGGTGGATGTGGAACTTGATACCGCGCGCACCCTGGTAGCCGCCCTCGTCCATTTTCACGCCGATGTTGCCGAGGAAGCCGGCCAGCAGCGCCTGATGGATGGCCTCGTATTTGGCGCCTTCCTCGTTGATGCGCAGCCCCATCTCCCTGACCATGCTGGCAAGCTGGCCGTGCACTTCGCGCCACTCGCGCAGGCGCTGCGGATTGAGGAAGTGCTCACGGCATTCATCAATGAGCTTGCGGTTGGATTTCTTGTGCTTCAAGGCCTCATCGTAAAACTGCCACAACTTGAGCAGGCCGATGAAATCGGAATGCTCATCGGCAAATGCTTTGTGGCGGTCGTCGGCGGCGCCGGATTGCGCCGGCGGGCGCTCGCGCGGGTCTTGCACCGACAGCGCGGCGCAGATCACCAGCGCTTCGGCGAGGCAACCCGACTGTTGCGCGGCGAGCAGCACACGGCCGATTTTGGGGTCGAGCGGGAGCCTGGCCAGCTGTTTGCCGATCGGTGTGAGGCGGCGCTGGTCGGTGACCGCGTTGAGCTCTTCCAGCAACTGGTAGCCGTCGGCAATCAGGCGCGGCGCGGGGGCGTCCAGAAACGGGAAATCCGCCGCTTCGCCGAGGCGCAATGCGGACATGCGCAGGATCACCCCGGCCAGCGAAGTGCGCAGGATTTCCGGGTCGGTATACGCCGGGCGTGCGCTGTACTCGAGTTCCGAATACAGCCGGATGCACACCCCGGCCGCCACCCGGCCGCAGCGCCCGGCGCGCTGGTTGGCGGAAGCCTGCGACACCGGCTCGACCTGCAGCTGATCCACCTTGGTGCGCGGCGAATAGCGCAGCAGACGAACCAGGCCGGGGTCGATCACATAGCGGATGCCGGGCACAGTGAGCGAGGTTTCCGCCACGTTGGTGGCCAACACTATCCGGCGTGCATTGCCGGGATGGAAAATGCGCTGCTGCTCCTGCACCGACAGGCGGGCGAACAGCGGCAGGATTTCGGTGTGCGGCGGATGATGCTTGCGCAGCGCTTCGGCGAGCTCGCGGATCTCGCGCTCGCCCGGCAAAAAGATGAGGATGTCGCCTTCACCGAGCCGCGCCAGTTCGTCGGTGGCGTCGAGGATGGCCTGGGTGTGGCGCTCCTCGTCGGTGTCGCGGGGCTTGACGGCATCTGCCGCGCGCTCCGGCGCTTCGATCGGACGGTAGCGGATTTCCACCGGGTAGGTGCGCCCGGATACCTCGATCACCGGCGCGCCGCCAAAATGTCTGGAAAAGCGCTCGGCGTCGATGGTGGCGGAGGTAATGATGACTTTCAGTTCCGGCCGGCGTGCCATCAGCTGGCGCAGGTAGCCGAGCAGGAAATCGATGTTCAGGCTGCGTTCGTGCGCCTCGTCGATGATGATGGTGTCATAGGCGCGCAGGTCGCGGTCGCCGCCGGTTTCCGCCAGCAGCATGCCGTCGGTGAGCACCTTGATCACGGTGTCATTGCGCACCTGGTCGGTGAAGCGCACCTTGTAGCCGACGCCTTCGCCCAGGTTCGTGCCCAGTTCCTGCGCCAGCCGCGCCGCCACCGTGCGCGCGGCAATGCGGCGCGGCTGCGTGCACGCGATGCGGCCGATCACACCACGCCCGGCCTGCAAACAGATTTTCGGTAATTGTGTGGTTTTGCCCGAGCCGGTGGCGCCGCACACGATCACCGCCTGATGGGTGCGAATCGCCGTGGCGATTTCATCGTGGTGCGCGGATACTGGCAATGCTTCCGGATAGTTGAGCGCGGCCGGCTGCCAGAACCGGGACAGGGCGATATCAGGCTGCTTCACTTGTGGTCAATGTAGTGCTTGTCGTCAAAAGTGGCGACCCAGTGGGGTTTGTAGGCCACCAGTACAGTCATGATCATGCCGGTGGTCATCGCCTCCGACCAGGCCATCAACAGATAGTAAGGCAGGTAATTTCCCAGCAGATAATCGAATGGATAATCCCCCGCCAGTGCCAGGGTCCAGCTTGCGGCAAAGCTCATCACAGCGATGGTTATCCCGGCCCCGAAGAAAGCATTGAAAAAAATATAGATAAAAAAATGATTGGGCAGTTTGCTATCCACCAGCCGGTAAATCCACCAGCTTACGGTGACCGGCAGCACCACCATGAGCAGCCCATTCAGCGCAAAAGCATGCCAGGTGCCGTCCCAGGCGGTGGACAGTAATAGCGTCAGCGTCAGCCCGAGTATGGCAAACCAGGGACCAAACAGCAGGGTGAGCGCAGTGGCGCCCAACAGATGCAGATTCAATCCGGGCTGGATGCTTGCCCTGATTTGCCAGAACGCCAGCACGGCCACACTTGCCCCCAACAGCAGGTTGAAAATGCCGGGTTTTTTGAGCACTCCCCAGGGCGCAGCGAATAGCGCCCGGACCAGCACCGCAGCAAATAACAGCAGCGAAACGAGCAGCCAGGAGTGTGGAATCAGGGCATTGGTAAAGTTCATCTGGAGAGATCAGGCGGAGTGCAGTAAACAAACGATTTTACGCTATACTCGGGCGGGTTAAAATCCTGGAGCACATTATGAAACTCGTACTGTTCGATCTCGATAACACCCTGCTGGCCGGAGATTCGGACTTCGAGTGGGCGCAATTCCTAATCGAACAGGGTGTGCTGGATAATGAAATATACGCGGCGCGCAATCAGGCGTTTTACGAGCAATACAAGGCAGGCACGCTGGATATCCACGAATTCCTCGATTTCCAGTTAAAGCCGTTATCGCGCCACGCGCGCGCTCAGCTCGACGCCTGGCACGCCGATTACATGCTGCAAAAAATCCTGCCTATCATGACCTCGGCTGCGAAGGCGCTGGTTGAGCGCGAACTGGCCGATGCCGAACTCGTTGCAATCATTACCGCTACCAATAGTTTTGTCACCGCACCCATCGCGCGCGCTTTCGGAATTTCGCATCTGATTGCCACTGAACCCGAACTTGTTAACGGCGTTTACACTGGCCGCGTGGCCGGTACGCCCAGCTTCCGCGAAGGCAAGATTGTGCGCCTGCATGAATGGCTGGCCAGCCTCGGCAAGACCTTGGGTGACTTTGAGCAGAGCTGGTTTTACAGCGATTCGTTGAATGACCTGCCATTGCTGGAATGCGTTACCCACCCTGTGGCGGTGGATCCCGATGACACGCTGCGTGCCCATGCAATCAGGCAAGCGTGGCCAGTGCTGAGTTTGCGCAGTTAAAAACCGGATTACTGTCTGTGTAGGTGAGGATGGGTGAATTTTTCGACAGATGGTTCAATACGACGCCTTGTCAGCATCGGTACAGATAACGGCGTTCCCGCAGGTTCAGGCTGTACCAACACAGCTTGTAATCATTGCGCGATCGGGATTTTTAACTTAGTGGGTGGATCAGGCGAAGTGCTTCAAAACGCAGAAAAGAAAAAGGCCGCATCACAATATGGCGGCCCCTTCATGTCACATCTTGATTTGTGTCCAGCCTTCATGATCCCGTTTAACAATTTCACCAATGGCCCCTGGAACGACAGTCACCCCAGCGATCAGATCCTTGGGTGACATATGTAGAGCTTTCATGGTATTGCCGCAAGCCACAAATGAAACGCCATAAGTAGACAGGCTTTGAACGTGCTCAGCTACCGGTGAGCCCTTAGCCAGCATCTTGATACCCGCACCCCATGCCACCACTTCTACTTGTGCTTTGTCCATTCCGACAACCTGCATGATCTGAGTCGCATTGCTGACAGCATTATTCCAGGTGGCCGGGTCTGCACTATTGACCTCGAGCAGCACTTTAAAACCCCCCGATTTTGCGTGTTCGGAAGCCGTATTTGCCGTTTGCGCAATGGCCGCGCCGCAAGAAAATACAAGTAATAAAATTATAGAACGAATGAAGTGGCGCACAGGAAACCTCCGATTGTTTTTAAAGTAATGAAATGTCCATAGTCCATGGATAAAGAATCTGGCTAACCTGGGTTAAAAGTTAGTAAATGTCCATGATCCCGATGCTATGAAATATAAAGAGCCTATCCCGCCATGTTAATTTGTGCCGGGCCCACGCCCCTGGCCTTTTGGATCGGTGCTGTCAAAAGGGTCGGTCAGCTGTATGGCTTGTGTATTGCCCCATGCTTCCAGGTCTGCCACTTCTATTCCCAGCCAAAAAAATCCGCCGACTGAATCGGTTCCGTGACCACCCACGATTTTCTGATCGGGCTCCAGCAGAATGTGGTGAGAATATTCCAGCGCTTCGTCCTCATTGCGAAACACTTTCCATAGCACCACCCGTTCTTTTTGCGGATCTTCGGGTAAAGCTTTGGCCTGGGCTAATACATTTTTAATCTGGACGTCCTGATCTCTCTCTTGCATAAAACCTCCTGATTCGCGGAATGAAAATCTAACAGTAAGATGACCCAATATCTCATTGGTTCCCGCTGTCTGGGTGTTGATACAAGCCGATGAGTTCGGTCTGTACCAGTAGGTGACCATGTATCGATTTTTCCAAAGCAACTTTGTTTGCGTGATTCAGGTTGGGCACTACATATCCAGCGCGTAAAGTTAATGGCTGACCAGTATTGGCACAAACCGGGTGCATTTCGACCGGAGCTGGTTTTACAGCAATTCGTTGAATGACTTGCCCGACCTTAATTGGTGACTCGTCCGCTGGCTGTGGACCCGATTCCACATCAAAGCGGCATACCAGATAGGGAAAAACTGAAGAGGGGATGATGAAGCGTGCAGGCAATGGTTATGGCGGCTAGTGTAATAAGGACTGGGTCGGGCAACGATCCGAAGGCGAAAGTTGCCCGACTCTTTCAAACAGTGTTACTTGATCGCACGGACTTCAAGTTCTTCTTTTGTGGCCTTGATGAAGCCGAACTTGGCGTAGGCTTCCTGGGCAGCAGGTGTTCCCAGGAACTTCAGGTATTCCGCAGCTGCCTTGGCATGCGGCGCACCAGTGACATCGCCGGCAAAATAATTGACTTCATTTTTCATGCTGTCTTTTTCAGGCAGATTCACGACGCCCACCGGTGCATGGTGCGCAATGGCATTCTGATATTCGGTTGCCCAGACAATACCCACATCCACTTTGCCTGCGTTGATGCCATCCGGAATTTCGCGGTGGTGCACAGAGGTGAAGTACACGTTAGGCGCACCGTAGCAGGACTGACACTCTTTGCCATCGGAGAGCTTGTCCCACAGGCCATCGTTCTGCAGCACTTTTTTTGCATAAAACTTCATGATTCCCTCGGTGATGGGATTGGGGAGCATGACTTGCAGTTCGGGGCGTCCCAGGTCGGCGATACCTTTGATATTTTTTGGATTGCCCTTGGCCACCATCAGGACCAGCTGGTTATGCATGTAAGTCACATAATCCTTGCCCTTGCCGGCGTCCTTGAGTTTTTGCATGGAACCCATATCCACCATGCCGAATACGTCGGGTGTCATGGCATATTCCTTGTCCTTATAAACCCAACCGCCTTTAAGGGCTGCATTCATGACTTTACCGGGTGGCATCGTGATCACACCCACTACATCCTTATGCTGCTTCTGGAAGGCATGGATGACCTCTTCCATGGCAAAGAACTGGTTGCCTGCCAGCCAGATATTGAATCCGGTTTTCCCGGCCTTCATTAATTCCAGAGCCGCTTCGCCTTTGACGACCTTGCCGTCCGGGTAGAACACACGCAGATCTTCGTCCTTATCGGCAGGAATGGGCTCAAGTTTCTGTGCAGACGCATTCATATGGGCTGGTGCCTCGGTTTCGGGAGCGGCAGATACTGTGTAGGCGCTCAGGCTAAATACGGGAATGACTAATGCAGCAAGTAATTTGCTTAGTTTCATGTTGGCCTCCATTGAGTTTAATCATTTGTAATATTTTGAAACGCCAAGGCGAGGGGTTGGCTTGCATGCTATATATCGCAGCGCAAGATTTAAAGCTTCCCATCGCACTTAACGCGGTAAGGGTACCAGAGTTTCAAAAGCTGGCGTACCCTGCGCGCAGCGCCAATTTCTCAGAGGCGCTGGTACAGGCCGATGAGTTCGGCTTGCATCAGGATGTGCCCCTGCATGGCTTTTTCCAATGCAGTCTTGCCGGGATGATGGAGATTCGGCAGTACCTCATCCAGCGCATAGAGTTTGAAAAAGTAGCGATGGCGCCCGATGGGCGGGCACGGACCGCCGTAGCCGGTGCGCTTCCAGTCGTTGCTCCCCTCCAGCGTGCCGGCCGGCAGTGCTGTGACCCCTTCCGTAAGGCCGGCGCTGGCCACCGGCAGGTTGTAGAGCAGCCAATGCACCCAGGTGCGTTGTGGGGCAGCCGGGTCGGGCGCGTCGGGGTCGTCCACGATGAGCACCAGGCTCTTCGCGTTGGCTGGTACGCCAGCCCATGCCAGCGGCGGAGAAGTATCCGAGGCATCGCAGGTGTAGTGTTTGGGGATGGCGCCATGGTGCGCGAATGCGGTTGAGGTGATGGTCAAGCCCATTTTTGAGTTCCCTTCCGAAGCCAGACACAAGGATGACGCTGGCACCAGCGCCAGGGCACACAATGCGGTCATAAATTTTCCTTTGTTCACGTATCCATTCTAGGACATAAAAAACAAGACGGAAAACCGAGGGGTTATCCCGGTTAAATCGCCCCTGCCGGGAGAGCCAAAAAGAAAAGCCATTTATCCACGAAAAACACGAAAGACACGAAAAAATTGCCTTGAATAGGTCGTTCATCCTTTTCGTGATGCGTTACTGCTTGCGATCTTATTGAATATTTTGCGAGCTTTCCTTACTGCGAAATGCCTGCTTACCCTTTTCGTGCTTTTCGTGTCTTTCGTGGACCCGTTGCTTTTCCAGGATTATTCCCCCGGCGTGCAATCCGCCCAGTTGTTGGGTGTTTCGTAGATGCGCACCTGTTTCAGGCGCAGGTGGTTGCCATAAGTATCCCGGTAAGCGGGATTGAGAATGTCGAAAGCGATTTGCGCGAGATTTTCAACTGTCGGCACGACTTCGAGAATAACGGTTTTGTGATTCGGCAAGCTTGCCAGAAAGTCACAGACGAGCGTGTCGCCGCGATATACCAGAAACGCATGGTCCCACGCGTCTACCAATTGCGCCTTGGCGATGCGTTTGACATCGGAAAAGTCCATCACCATGCCCTGTGCGGATTGTCCTTCGGCTGTAATGATGTCGCCGGACAGCGTGATTTCAATCGCGTAGCGATGCCCGTGCAAATGTTTGCACTGGCTGGTGTGGTTGGGGATGCGATGCCCGGCGTCGAATTCCAGGCGGCGGGTGATGAGCATGTTGGTCGTGAGCGAATGAAGAGTTGCGAATTATATCTTGTTGGCGCTTGTATTGGCCTTGTCACCATAGGCGCACTTGCACAGAGCGTCAACCGGACGACCCTTTTTCCTCTAGCGCACGATGCAGGGCCGGGATTTGACTGGATCAAGCCAAATAAAAATTTATCTGCTTGCAGAATAAAACAGGCTGGCTGACTGTTTATTCCACTGCAAGACCCTGAATTTCAATTTATAAGGAGAGAAAAATGTACCGTATAGCAAAATATCTAGTCGCTACCCTGCTCGCCCTGGCCTTTGCGGGCTGCGCCAGCTACCAGCCTGCCATGATGTCGGGAGGCGTATTAACCGACAGCGCCGGCATGACGCTTTATACCTTCGACAAAGACACCGCCAATAGCGGCAAAAGCGCCTGCAATGGCCCGTGTGCCGCCCTGTGGCCGCCAGCCTCCGCAACCGGCAGCTTGAGCGGCGATTACTCCGCCGTCACTCGCGATGACGGTAGCAAGCAACTGGCGTACAAAGGTAAGCCCGTATACCTGTTCTCCAAGGATCAAAAAGCGGGCGACAAGTTGGGTGATAACGTCAAAGATGTGTGGCACGTGATCAAGTAATTGCAAAAAAGTATTGCCGTGAAAATGCCCCATTCCTCTTGCTCAATGAACAAGGGTGATGGGGCATATGAATGTCCTAATGTTTGTTGGTGTCTTCTTTGTTGTAGCTGCTAAATGGCGTTGTGGGTACAGTAGCTCCAACGGCAATATAGGCATAACCTTTATTTTGCCAGTAGGTCAGTGCATAGGGTCCGGCCGGAATGACAGTGACAAACCCATCCAGATCTTCGGGTTTGAAACCGAGTGCGGCGGCGTCATTCTTGCATACCTCGAACCTGACGCCCTGTTGGGAAAAGCTGGCAGCCCTGTCTACGATGTCTTTATATTTGGAATAATTTTTCTTTGCCCAAAGCACCACTTCAGGGCCATGGGAAACGATGACGACCTTGATAGGGTCAATTTCATGGGGACCGTATTCTTCGGTTGCCTTCAATAAGGCTGCGACATTGTTGAATACGAAGCCCACACTCTTCGGATCCTGAAAATTGAAATCCCACACCACTTTGAGCTGTTTTAGCTGGTCGATGTCAGCATAGCTGCTGGATTTCGCAGAGCCATACGGAGCAGTGATCTTCGAGTCTTCGGCGAACGCCATACCGGAAATGCCTATCAAGGCAATCAAAACAGTTTTTTTAAACAAGCCAGCGCATGTCATCGTTATCTCCGTTTTAAATAGGGCAAAGTGAAAAAAATCGGACTGTCCTGAACCAGCAACCAGATACAGCGAATCGAATTTACGCCCAAAACGGGATTTGTCAAAGTGGATGCGAGATCACCGTAACCGGTGCATCTGTCTGAACCTGGAACCGGCGAGGAATTGACGCAGGACTTGAATATATTGGTGAGTGTGATGCTTATACCCGAGCAGCTTTGCCGTGGCCGATTTTATGATGCTTTGTTCTCCATGGCTTGCAAAGCTGGCTCGCTGTGACGTTATACAAACCGTCACACATTTCCTTTCCGGCAGGTTAATGTCCGTGTGCGACTGCGCCGCCCTTGAGTACGTACATGGTGCCGCAGTAGGGGCACAGCGCTTCGCCTTTGACTTCGATCGGCAGGAACACGCGCGGGTGCGAGTCCCACGCGATCATGCTGGGGGTCGGGCAGTGCAGGGGCAGGTCGTCGGCGGTGACTTCGATGATGCGCTGGGTGTTTTCGTGTAGCACTTGAGCCATGATGCGTTCCTTAAATGTAGCTGAGCCAGTCGGCGTGTTTGGGATCCTTGCCGGTCACGCAATCGAAGTACATCTTTTGCAATTGCGTGGTGATCGGGCCGCGCGAGCCATTGCCGATAGCGCGATTGTCCAATTCGCGAATCGGTGTGACTTCGGCGGCGGTGCCGGTGAAAAAAGCTTCGTCGGCGCTGTACACCTCGTCGCGGGTGATGCGTTTTTCCACCACTTGCAGGCCGATTTCGCCCGCCAGCTGCACGATGGTGTCGCGCGTGATGCCTTCCAGCGCGCTGGTCAGATCGGGGGTGATGAGTTTGCCGTTACGCACGATGAACACGTTCTCGCCCGAGCCTTCGGCAACGAAGCCGTCCACGTCCAGCAGCAGGGCTTCCTGGTAGCCGTCCTGAGCGGCTTCCTGGTGCGCCAGGATGGAGTTCATGTAGTTGCCGTTGGCCTTGGCCTTGCACATGGTGACGTTGACGTGGTGGCGTGCAAACGACGACGTCTTCACGCGGATGCCGTGCTCCAGCGCTTCTGCGCCCATGTACGCGCCCCAGGTCCAGGCTGCGACGATGACGTGGGTGGACAGGGTCTTGGCGGAAATGCCCATGGCCTCCGCGCCGTAGAACGCCATCGGGCGAATGTAAGCGGATTCGAGCTGGTTGTTGCGCACCGCGGCGAGCTGCGCGGCGCTGAGGGTGGCCTTGTCGAACGGCATTTTCATGCCGAGGATGTGGGCCGAACGGAACAGGCGGTCGGTGTGTTCCTGCAAGCGGAAGATCGCGGTACCCTGGTTGGTTTTGTAGGCACGCACGCCTTCGAATACACCCATGCCGTAGTGCAGGGTGTGGGTGAGGACGTGGGTGGTGGCGTCGCGCCAGGGCACCATTTTGCCGTCATACCAGATAAAACCATCGCGGTCGGCCATTGACATTGCAGCAACTCCAAAGACGTGTAAAAGGGAAATTGTAACCGATTCGGCGCGCGGCGGTTATCCGAAAAGTGTGCCCCAGAGCCGCCTGACCGCTGCCGCATGGTCAGCGACTTGCATCGGCTCAACGCGTGCGGTCTGCGCGCTCTGCAGGCGTAACGCATGCTGCAGGCGGCGGAATTCGCGGTAGGCGTTGCGCACTGCCTCAGCGTCGCTGGCCGGGATCAGTTCCAGTTCGGCAGCGAGCTTGAGCAACGCGAGGTTGCCGCTGTTGCGGGTGAGTTCGGGATGGTGCGCGGCATGGGCGAGCACCAGGTATTGCACCATGAATTCCACGTCCACGATGCCGCCGGCGTCGTGTTTGAGGTCGAACAGATCGCTGCGATTGGGATGGCCGTTATGCATTTTCCGGCGCATGGCGAGCACGTCTTCACGAAGTTTGGCGGGGTCGCGCGGCTGGGTGAGGATGTCGTAGCGGATGCGTTCGAACGCGGCACCCACGGCAGTGTCGCCCGCCACGTAGCGGGCGCGGGTCAGCGCCTGATGTTCCCAAGTCCAGGCGTGGCTGTGCTGGTATTGGCTGAATGCCTCGACGCTGCTGACCAGCAGGCCGGCCGCGCCGTCCGGGCGCAGGCGCAGGTCGGTTTCGTAGAGTATGCCGGCGGAGGTGGTGCTGCCCAGCCAGGTGTTGATGCGCTGGGCAAGGCGCGCATAGTGCTCGGCGGCTGCGGGCGCGGGGTCGTCGTAGAGAAACACCAGGTCGAGGTCGGAAGCATAGCCCATCTCGCGTCCGCCCAGCTTGCCGTAGCCGATGACGGCAAAGGCTGGCGTAACGCGGTGGCGATTGCGCACGCCCGCCCATGCCAGCGGCAGGGTGGCTGAAAGAATCAGCGCGGCAAGGTCGGAGAGATGGTCGGACAGGGTCTCCAGCGCCAGCACGCCGGCCAGGTCTTGCGCCAGCAGGTGAAAGGTGACGCGCTGACGGAACTGGCGCATGGCGTCCATCTGGCGTTCGGTGTCGCCGCTGTGAGTGTCCATCAGCGCTTGCAGCTCGTCGCCCAATGCGGGCCAATCCGGCGCGGCGTAAAGCAGGCGGGTGTCGAGCAGCTCGTCCAGCAGCATCGGGTTGCGCGCCAGATACTGCGCCGCCCACGGACTGGCTGCGCACAACACGGCCACGCGCTGTAAGGTGGCGGGGTATTCCACCAGCAGCGCCAGGTAGGAATCGCGCCGTGCCACGGTTTCCAGCAGATCGAGGATGCGCGCCAGCGTGGCATCGGGCGGGCTGCAACCGGCAGCGACTTCGATCAGCGCCGGCATCAGTGTGTCAAAGCGCGCACGATTGCTGGCGGGGAGCGTGGTATAGCGGGTGCTGGAGCGGATCTGGCGCAGGCGGTTGCAGACTTCGGCCGGGACGGTGTAGCCCAGCCTGGCCAGGGTCGCCAGCGCATCCGCGTGTTCCAGTGCGCCCTGCCACAGCCCGGCCAGCGGGTGACTGCCGCCGTCCGCCTGCGGGGCGGCGAATACCTGGTCGAAGTGGCGCGACACCTGGCTACGATGGGCGTTGAGCGCGGCCAGAAAAGCCGGGTAATCGGTGCATCCCATGCTGGTGGCGATGCGCGTCTGGTCATCCAGCTGGGTCGGCAGCGTCTGGGTTTGCGCGTCGTCGAGGTATTGCAGGCGATGCTCCAGATTGCGCAAAAAAACATAGGCCGTCTGCAACTCGGCCACAACGTTTTCCGGCAACAGGCCGCGCGCCGCCAGCAGGGGCAGCACCGCCAGCAGCGAGCGGGTTTGCAGCACGGGCACCTGGCCACCGCGGATCAACTGGAATACCTGTGCGATAAATTCGATTTCGCGGATGCCGCCCGGCCCCAGTTTGATATTGTCGGCACGGTCGCGGCGGATGACTTCGCGGCGGATCTGCGCGTGCAGTTCGCGCATCGCGGCAAAGGCATTGAAGTCCAGATACTTGCGGAACACAAACGGGCGGATGATCTGGTCGAGTTCCGCCAGCCGGGTGCCGGTCAACGCGCGCCCCTTGATCCACGCGTAGCGTTCCCACTCGCGGCCGTGGGCTACGAGGTAGTCCTCGAATGCGGCATAACTCATCGCCAGCGGCCCGGCGTCGCCCCATGGGCGCAGGCGCATGTCCACGCGGAACACGAAGCCGTCGGCGGTCAGGTCGGAAATCGCCAGGCCGAGCTTTTTGCCCAGCAGGATGAAAAAATCGTGGTGGGAAATGGGTCTGGCACCGGCGGTTTCGCCCTGTTCCGGGTAGAGGTAGATGAGGTCGATATCCGACGACACATTCAGCTCGCGCCCGCCCAGCTTGCCCATCCCCACCACCACCAGTTGCATGTCGCTGCCGTCCGGATTTTTCGGCATGCCGTGTTTCTGCGCCAGCCAGGCGCTGTGGTGGGCGAGGGCGAACCGCAGTGTGGTTTCGGCCAGGTCGGTGCAGGTGCCCATGGCTTCGGCCAAGTCTGCCAGGCCGCCAAGGTCGCGCACAATCAGCCGTGCCATCACCGCCTGGCGCAATTTGCGCAGTGCGGTGCTGAGTGCGGCCTCGTCGCTGGGCGCGGCAGCCTGCAACTGCGCCTGCATGGTATCCGCGTCGAATGGTCGATCGAGTCCGCTGGCGAGGCTGTGGACGAATTGCGCATCTGCAGCCAGCAGACGCGTCAAATAATGTGAATGAGAGGCGGCGCGTTCTATCATGTGATGTGCGGGCATGGTGTGCTTCGGGTTAAAATGATTTTTTGTACTGCGTATCAGAATAATTCAGGAGCCCCGCATGGCCAATATCGAATCCATTTTGCAGGAAACACGCATTTTTCCGCCTTCTGCTGCATTCCAGGCACAGGCCAACGTCTCGGGCATGGACGGCTACCAGGCCTTGACTGCGCGCGCAGCGGCGGATTACGAGGGCTTCTGGGCGGATATGGCGCGCGCCAGCATCACTTGGAAAAAAGATTTCAGCAAAACCCTGGATGAATCCAATGCACCATTCTACAAGTGGTTTTACGACGGCGAGCTGAATGTTTCCTACAACTGTCTCGACCGCCACCTGCCAGAAAAAGCCGACAAGACCGCGCTGATTTTCGAGGCCGACGACGGCGCGGTGACGCGGGTCACTTATCAGGCACTGTACAACCAGGTGTGCGCGTTCGCCAATGGCTTGAAATCGCGCGGCGTGCAAAAGGGCGACCGCGTCATCATCTATATGCCGATGAGCGTGGAAGCGGTGGTGGCGATGCAGGCTTGTGCGCGCATTGGTGCGATTCATTCGGTGGTGTTCGGCGGTTTTTCCGCCAAGTCGCTGCACGAACGCATCCGCGATGCCGGCGCCAAACTGGTGGTGACGGCGGATGGCAGTATCCGCGGCGGCAAGACCGTGCCATTGAAATCGGCGGTGGATGCAGCGATTGCGCTGGGTGGTTGCGAATGCGTGGAAGCCGTCGTGGTGTACCGGCGCAGCGGCGACGCTACCGACTGGAACCCCGCTCGCGACATCTGGTGGCACGATCTGGTGAACGGCATGGCGCACACCTGCGAGCCGGAATGGGTGAATGCCGAACACCCGCTGTTCATTCTCTACACGTCCGGTTCCACCGGCCATCCCAAGGGGGTGCAGCATTCCTCCGGCGGTTATCTGCTGGGCGCGATCCTGTCGATGCAGTGGGTGTTCGACGCCAAGCCGGACACCGATGTGTTCTGGTGTACCGCCGACGTGGGCTGGATTACTGGTCACAGTTACGTGGCATATGGCCCGCTGGCGCTGGGCATGACCGAGGTGATCTTCGAAGGCGTGCCGACCTATCCCGATGCCGGACGCTTCTGGAAAATAATCCAGGATCACAAGGTCACCACGTTCTACACCGCACCCACGGCGATTCGTTCGCTGATCAAGCTGGGCGCGGATTTGCCCAAAAACCATGATCTTTCCAGCCTGCGCCTGCTGGGCACGGTGTGCGAGCCGATCAACCCGGAAGCGTGGATGTGGTATTACGAGACCGTCGGCCAAAGCCGTTGCCCGGTTACCGACACCTGGTGGCAGACCGAAACTGGCGCGCACATGATCGCGCCGTTACCCGGCGCTGTTGCAGCCAAGCCCGGCTCGTGCACCCTGCCGTTGCCCGGCATCATGGCCGATGTGGTGGATGAGCACGGCGGCAGTGTGCCGCTGGGGCAGGGCGGCTATCTGGTGATCAGGCGTCCATTCCCGTCGCAATTGCGGAGCCTGTGGAACGACCCGGAACGCTACAAAAAAGCGTATTTCCCCGAGGAACTGGGTGGCAAAATTTATCTCGCCGGGGATTCCGCCCACCGCGATGCCGACGGCTATTACTGGATCATGGGCCGCATCGACGATGTGCTGAACGTGTCCGGCCACCGCCTCGGTACCATGGAAATCGAATCCGCGCTGGTGGCCAATCCGCTGGTGGCGGAAGCCGCCGTGGTGGGTAAGCCCCACGACATCAAAGGTGAGGCAATCGTCGCTTTCGTTGTGCTCAAGGGAGTGCGTGCGTCCGGTGACGAGGCGAAGAAAATCGTCGCGGAACTGCGCGACTGGGTGGGCAAGGAGATCGGTCCCATCGCCAAACCGGATGAAATCCGCTTTGGCGACAATCTGCCCAAGACCCGCTCCGGCAAGATCATGCGCCGCCTGCTGCGCGCGATCGCCAAGGGCGAGGAAATTACCCAGGACGTGTCCACGCTGGAGAATCCGGCGATTCTGGAACAACTCAAGGAAGCGGTGCGGTGAGTTTGCAAATCAGCTGGCATGGCGCCAATAGCCAATAGATAAAGGCAAATGGGGGACAGGATTAACAGGATTTTTTGCAGGATTGACAGGATTACACCCAAAAATTTTGGCCGGTTCTGGTCTTGTTCTGTCCTGTCAATCTTGAGAAATCCTGTTAATCCTGTCCCCTTGGCATTTTCCTGGTTAAGGTAGTGACATGACGGTATTGGGTATTTCAGCATGATTGCTTTTAGCCGCCGCTGGCTCAGGCGTGGCGTTGACTATGTGTTCCTGCCGCTGGCGTTGCTGTTCGTGGTGCTGGTTTTGCTGTTGCGTTTGTGGATATTGCCCGACATCGACCGCTGGCGTGATGACATTGCCGCGTCCATCAGCCACAGCGCCGGGCAGCGCGTCACGCTGGGCGAAATCAATGCCAACTGGCAAGGCCTGCATCCGCACCTGCGCATCCGCGACATTCGCGTGTTTGGTGCAGACGGGCGCCCGGCACTGTTTCTGGCCGATGTGCGCGCGGTGCTGTCGTGGACATCGCTGCTGCATGGCGAGCTGCGCCTGGCCTCGCTCACCATGGACGATGTGGCGCTCACCATCCGGCGCGACATGCAGGGCATCCATGTGGCAGGTATCCTGCTCAACCAGTCCGGTTCATCCGGCGGGTTTGGCGACTGGCTGCTGGCACAGCGGAATATCCAGGTCAATCATGCCACGCTGGCGTGGGACGACGAACGCCGTGGTGCGCCGTATCTGGTGGCGCGCGATGTCAACCTGACGCTGCAAAATCGCGGCCATAGGCACCGTTTTCGCCTGACAGCCATCCCGCCCGAACAGCTCGCCCAGCCAATTGATATACGGGGCGATTTTAACGGGCGCAGCCTGGATGATCTGGCCAGTTGGCATGGTCAGATATACGCTCGGGTGGATCGTACCGATCTCGGCCAGTGGCGCCAATGGCTGACGCTGCCTTATGCCATCAGCCAGGGTTACGGCGGCCTGCGCGTGTGGCTGGATGTGGCCAGCAGGCAAGTGATTGCCGCAACCGTGGATGCTTCCCTGCGCCAGGTGTCGGTACAGTTCGCGCCGAATTTGCCGGCACTGAAGCTGGCGAATATATCCGGGCGCACCATCTGGAAGCGCTTGGGGCTGGCACAGTCGTTTGCGGTCAAACAGCTGAGTTTGCGCACAACGAATTTTGTATATGTGGCGCCGTTCGATCTCACGCTGCGGCTGGATCCGGGTAAAGCGAACCTGCCGGGCGGCGGTCGTATTGATACGAATAATGCACAACTCGATCGACTGGCGGCATTGGCGCCCTATCTGCCGCTGGATGCAACGCAGCACCAGCGCCTGACAGATTTGCAGCCGCGCGGCCAACTGGAGAAATTCACGCTGGCGTGGCGCGGCAGCGCCGACCATATGCCGCTCGATTACCAGGTCAAGGGCCGTTTTACCCGGCTCGGCTGGCAGGCTCAGGGGAGTTTGCCGGGTGCCGCGGGATTGTCCGGAAATGTCGATGCAACGCGGAGCAATGGCACGCTGTCGATCAATAGCAGCAATGTGATGCTGGCGCTGCCGCGTGTGCTGCCTGTAGCGGACGTGGCGCTTGCTACCCTGACAGCACAAATGAACTGGCGCGAGCAAAAGCAAGGGTATCTATTCAAACTCACCGAAGCTACCTTCGCCAATACCGATCTGTCAGGCAGTGCGTTTGGCGATTATCAGTATCAATCCGGGCAGCGGGGGAACATCGATTTGACCGCGCGTCTGGGTCGATTGGATGCGCGTCAGGTTTATCGTTATCTTCCCGTGACAGTGAATGAGCACACGGATCAGTGGTTGCAAACAGCATTACTGGGTGGGCAGGCTCGCGATATGAGCGTGCGTTTGAAAGGAGATCTTGCGCACTTTCCTTTTCGGGGCGGGCGCGATGGTTTATTCGAAGTGGCTGCCAGGGTCGAAAATGGTGTGCTGCAATACGCGCCGGATTGGCCCAGGATCGAAGGCATACAGGCAAATCTGCTGTTTCGCGGCGAGCGTATGGAAATTACCTCGAACCAGGCGAACATCTATGGCGTGGCACTCAGCCGGGTAAGCGCAATTGTTCCTGACTTGTTCAATGGGAATCCAATGCTGGAAGTTAACGGTGAGGCGCGCGGGGCTACGGACGCGTTCGCGCGCTTTGTTAACACCAGCCCGGTGACAAAATTAATAGACGGCATCACCAACAATATGGGCGCCACCGGCAACAGCCGGTTGCGACTGAATCTGAAAGTGCCGTTGCACCATGCGCACGATGTTAGCGTGGCTGGCGATCTCGCCTTCGACGGCAATTCGCTGACCCCTGCGGGCCTGCCGCCATTGCAAAATATTCGCGGCCGGCTGCAATTCACCAACACCGGCATTGTGGCGCAAAACATCAGCGTTCAAATGTTGGGCGGACCCGCTACGATTTCAGCGACCAGCCAGCCGGGTGGGATAACGCACCTGGTTACTCAGGGCCGCATGAGTGCGGCCGGGCTAAGGCCCTTTCTGAGCCCGGCGTTGGCAAGCCATCTGCGTGGCACGGCAGACTGGCACGCAACGATCAATCTGCGCCATCTTCAGGCTGAAGCCGATTTTGAATCAAATCTGGTGGGTATGGCGTCGGACTTGCCGTCACCTTTTGCCAAGACAGCGGCGGAGAGCCAGCCGCTGCGCGTGAAAAAAACCCTGCGCGCAGCGGGTGAATCGCTGCTGTCGATTCATTATGGACAGGTAGCTTCGGCGTTGCTGTTACAAACGCTGAAAAATGGCCAACCGGTGTTTGAACGCGGCGCATTGCGTTTTGGCGGCGAGGCGGCACTCCCGGAGGAGAGCGGACTATGGATTACAGGCTCGCTGCCCCTGTCTGATCTGGATCGCTGGCGCAATCAGTTCTCGGCGGCTGGAACCGGTGCGGGAGGGTTGCCGGCCCTAGCCGGGGTCAATCTCAATTTCAGCACCCTGGATCTGTTTGGGCACCGTTTTCAGAATATCGGCATCAATGCCCGCAACCAGAACGGCACGTGGCGTGCCAACGTAGCCGGGCAGGGCGTCAATGGTGAGGTGACATGGCAACCAGCAGATCGTGCTGGTCAGCCGCAGGGCAAGCTCAGTGCTCATTTCAAAACCTTGACCATTCCCGCAGCCCTGCCTGCAGAGAGTGTGAAATCCTCACAGAATGGCAACCTGCCGGCGCTGGATATCAACGTGGATAATTTACAGTTGAAAAATCGTTCGCTCGGTCAATTGCAGGTCACAGCCACACCGCATGGAAGCGGCCTCAATTTTGAATCAATCCGCCTCACTCACCCGGACAGCACCTTGACCATGCAAGGGATCTGGAATCCTGATCGCATCCCGCAGACCCAGGCCAAAATTCATCTGGAGGTGAATGATGTGGGCAAGTTTCTTGGACGTTTCGATCACCCCGGCCTGGTCAAGCGCGGCCGGGCAACGCTGGATGGGGAGGGTGAGTGGAACGGTACGCCTGCGGATATCTCCATACCCTCGTTGTCCGGCACGTTTGCTTTGAAAGCCAGCAGCGGCCAGTTTGCCAAGGTAGACCCCGGTATTGGCAAGCTGTTGGGGGTGCTCAGCCTGCAGGCATTGCCGCGTCGCATCGGGCTGGATTTCCGGGACGTGTTTAGCGACGGGTTCGCCTTCGATGAGATTTCCGGTACCATGAGGTTGAGTCGTGGCGTGGTTTACAGTGACGATTTCCGCATGCAGGGCCCCTCCGCCAAGGTGCGCATGAGCGGTATGGTGGATATCAATGCCGAGACCCAGCAGTTGCGCGTGGCGGTATCCCCAAAACTGAGCGAAAGCGTGGCGCTGGCAGGTACCCTGATTGGCGGCCCGGTCGTGGGGCTGGGTGCGCTGGCTGTACAAAAGTTACTGAAGGATCCCTTCGGCCAGGCGGCCACGTTTGAATACAGCGTTACCGGCGCGTGGTCTGATCCGGTGGTCAAGCGGGTTGGCCGTGAGGCCAGCGGCGGAGAATCATCGCCTTGAGCCAGATTGAGTGAACTGCCGCGAGGGCGGCAGCATGGAGAGAATAGTGACCGAAAGAAATAGCAAATCCACATCCAGTTTTGCCAAACGCAAAAGCCGCACTGCCGTGGCCAAACCGGCACGCGCCACTGCGCCCGGCGTCATCCGTATGGCCGCCATCCAGATGGCTTCCGGCCCCAATGTCAGCGCCAATCTGGCGGAAGCCGAACGGCTCGTCGCACTGGCCGCAGGCGGCGGCGCAAAACTGGTGGCGCTGCCCGAGTTTTTTGCCATTATGGGTAACAAGGACACCGATAAGGTTGCCGCTCGCGAGGAGGAGGGCAAGGGCCCGATCCAGAAATTTCTCGCGGCTGCCGCGAAAAAACACAAGATCTGGCTGGTAGGCGGTTCCGTGCCGCTGGCCTGCGACAACCCCAAAAAAGTTCGCAACAGCTGCATGGTGTACGACGACAAGGGCAAGCTGGTGGCGCGCTACGACAAGATTCACCTGTTCGGCCTCGACCTCGGCGTCGAACACTATCAGGAAGAAAAAACCATCGAACCCGGTGACCGGATTGTGGTGCTGGATTCGCCGTTTGGCCGTATCGGGCTGTCTGTCTGTTATGACCTGCGTTTTCCCGAGCTGTATCGCGCCATGCCCAACGTGGACATCATCCTGGTGCCGTCGGCATTTACCGCCACCACCGGCAAGGCGCATTTCGAGACCCTGGTGCGTGCACGTGCCATAGAGAATCTGGCCTACGTCATCGCGCCCGCGCAGGGCGGCTATCATTTATCCGGACGCGAGACGCATGGCGACACCATGATCGTTGACCCGTGGGGGGTGGTGCTGGATCGCCTGCCGCGCGGTTCGGGCGTGGTCATGGCGGGCATCAATCCGGCCTATCAGGCGAGCCTGAGAAAAAGCCTCCCCGCATTGAAACACCGCACCCTTGATTGCAGCCATATCCAGATCAAGGGCAAGGCGATTAAATAGTAAATGGCTTGAACGCTGGCGCTTCGTCACCATCTAACCCTACTTATTTCACAGGCGTATTCCATGACGACTTCCACACTCAGCGGCGTACTGATCCCCAACCCGGAGACGTTGTTCCAGACCGCGCATGAAACCCTGCTGGTGCCCAACCAGCTCGACGCCAGCCAGCTCGATAGCGTGTTCGGGCGGCTTATGGACCATCATGTGGACTACGCCGATCTGTATTTTCAATATACGCGCTCCGAAGGCTGGAGCCTGGAAGAAGGGCAGGTCAAATCCGGCAGCTTCAACATCGAGCAGGGCGTGGGGGTGCGTGCGGTATCCGGCGAGAAAACCGCATTTGCCTATTCCGACGACATCAGCCAGCCGGCCTTGCTCGCCGCCGCCGAGGCCACGCGTGCCATCGCCAAGAGCGGTGCAGTGCGCAAGCCCCATGCGGTGGCGCGTGCCGGCGGCCATGCCCTGTATCAGCCGCTGGATCCGCTGACCACCCTGAAAGATGCAGAAAAAGTCGCGCTGCTGGAGAAGCTGGAGCGCTATGCGCGCGCCATCGACAGCCGCGTCACGCAAGTCATGGCGAGCCTGGCGTCGGAATACGACGTGGTGCTGATCGCACGTTCCGATGGCCACCAGGCTGCCGATGTGCGTCCGCTGGTGCGGCTGTCGCTGCAGGTGATTACCGAGCAGGATGGCCGTCGCGAGCAGGGCTCAGCCGGCGGCGGCGGACGTTTCGGGTATGAGTATTTCAGCGACGCCATGCTGAAAAAATATGCCGAACAGGCGGTGCATCAGGCGCTCACCAATCTGGCTGCCAAGCCCGCCCCGGCGGGCAGCATGACGGTAGTGCTGGGTGCGGGCTGGCCGGGCATTCTGTTGCACGAGGCGATCGGCCACGGCCTGGAAGGCGACTTCAACCGCAAGGGCAGTTCGGCGTTTGCTGGGCGTGTGGGCGAGCGCGTCGCGGCCAGCGGTGTGACGGTAGTCGATGACGGTACCCTGATGAACCGGCGCGGCTCGCTCAATGTGGACGACGAAGGCAATCCCACCCAGTGCACTACGCTGATCGAAAACGGCGTGCTCAAGGGTTATATGCAGGACACCCTCAACGCGCGCCTGATGGGGGTGCCGATTACCGGCAATGCGCGGCGGGAATCCTTCGCGCATATCCCGATGCCGCGCATGACCAACACCTATATGCTCAATGGCGACAAAGATCCGGCCGAGATCATCGCCTCGGTCAAGCACGGTCTGTATGCGGTGAATTTCGGCGGCGGACAGGTGGATATCACCAGTGGAAAATTCGTGTTTTCCGCGGCCGAAGCCTACATGATCGAGGATGGAAAAATTACCTATCCGGTGAAAGGTGCTACCTTGATAGGCAATGGTCCCGATGTGCTCACGCGCGTCTCCATGATCGGCAATGACATGGCGCTCGACCCAGGTGTCGGTACTTGCGGCAAGGAAGGCCAGAGCGTACCAGTGGGCGTTGGCCAGCCAACCTTGCGCATCGATGGTTTGACGGTGGGCGGAACCGCCTGACGCGCACAAAGAGTGCGCGGATGCACGGGTGCGGTCCGGATGCTGCCACCGGCCTGCACCGCCGCAACTGCGCCGCGAACCCCCGGTATGCAAATTGCTGTTACCCGATTCAGCGTTGTATTTAACCTGGCTGTCAAACGCAGTCTGTAAGCTTCCTGCTTAATCAAACGGAGAATATTCATGGTCGAGTCCAAAGCAAAAATCAAAGCATCAGGTAAACCAGCATCCGCTGCTGCCGAAACCAAAGTCAAAACCAAAACAAAAACCGCAAAGCCTGCGACCGGCAAATCCGCAGCCAAGGCTGTGGTACCCACCAAGCCCAAGGTGACCAAGGCTAAAATGGCCGCCCCCGTTGAGAAAGCACCGGCAGCTAAACGCAGTGTGAAGGCACCTCTGCTCCCAGTCAGTGCCGAGCAGCGCTATCGCATGATTGCCGAAGCGGCCTACTACATTGCCGAGCGTCGCAGATTTGCGCCGGGCGATGCGGCTGCAGACTGGGCGCAGGCAGAAATGCAGATCGTTGCTCTGCTGAAAAAATAGCTGGCTACTGCGTAAGATTGAAAACTCAAATCGAGTCGGAGCGGCTCATCCATTAGCCGGGTTGGGCTACAATCGTGCTTTTATCTGAATGGCGCGTATAGCATGATCCTCATCCTCACTCCCAATACCCGCTCGGACAGTTCTGTTTACCAGCAGCTCATGGGCTATCTGGACAAGCTGCCGGGTATCCAGTATCGCGTACATGAAGAACAAGGCGCGACGCAACTGCTCACTGAAATTTACCTGATCGGCAGCACCGCCGGGCTGGCCATGGACTATATGCAAAGCCTGCCGGGGGTAGAGCGCGCGGTGCGGGTATCCGAAGAATACCGCGTACTCGGACGCCATCAGGCCAACGACCCGCGCCCCAGTCATTTTGAATACAACGGCGTGCGCTTCGGCCAGGACAACCTCAATGTCTTCGCCGGGCTGTGCGCGGTAGATAACCCCGAGCATGTCGAGCAAATGATGAAGGTACTGCGCGACAACGGCCAGGTATGCACGCGCATGGGCGCCTACAAGCCGCGCACCAATCCCTATGCGTTCCAGGGGCACGGCAAGGACTGCCTGCCTTACGTATTCGAGCTGGCCGGCAAATATGGCATCAAGGTCATCGCCATGGAGATCACCCATGAGTCGCATATGGCAGAGATTTTCGAAGCGCTGCGCCAGACCGGCGATCCCACCGGCGTGATGCTGCAGATCGGTACGCGCAATACACAAAACTTCGAGCTGCTCAAGATTGTCGGGCGCCAGCAGCGCTTCCCGGTGCTGTTGAAGCGCGGCTTCGGCATTACCCTGGACGAATCCCTCAACGCCGCCGAATACCTGGCCAGCGAAGGCAACCGCAAAGTCGTGTTCGGCCTGCGCGGGATGAAAACGAATATGGGCGACCCGCACCGCAACCTGGTGGACTTCGCCCACGTGCCGGTGGTCAAGCGCCTGACCCGCATGCCGGTATGCATCGACCCCTCTCACTCGGTTGGCACGCGCGCAGCCGGCCCCGACGGCATGCTCGACATCGCCCATGTCGTGGCGCAAGGCGTCATCGCCGGCGCCAACATGATCCTGGTGGACTTCCATCCAAACCCCGCGTCCGCGCTGGTGGACGGGCCGCAGGCATTGACGCTGCCGGAACTGCCGTACTTCCTCGAAGATGTAGCAATCGCGCGCGCGGCGTACGAGAAACGCCTGGCATTGCGGCAAAACTATACGGTGCAGGCTGAATAGCAGCTTCATCTTTCGTGCACACGCATGCTATTCGAGCAGGCGAGGTTGCCAGAAGGCACTGAACGCGTAAAGCGATGCTGGCGGCGGGGTGGGGTGAACTGGGTCGACTGGCGGCGTGAGTTCCGGCTTGTCATTTGTCTATAAGTTCATAGTGCAAACCGTGCTTATCCGGTTAGCACAGACAACGCTTGGTGCTGTTTGATGCCGAGCACAGGTCCCAACCGATGCGCTATACGTTTTCTCGCGCAATCTAACCCGATCCTTGTTGTCGCCGACTGAAAACTGACCCACATAGAGGGGTAATTTCGATTCAAAATTGAC
>JANMKH010000445.1:0-7296 GCA_031371965.1 Sulfuriferula sp. | reverse complement strand
CGCTGCAAAAAGGTGGAGTAGATCGCCACGATCGGTTTGTAGCCGTCGCAGGCGAGACCAGCGGCGAAGGTCAGCGCATGTTGCTCGGCGATGCCGACGTCAAAGTAGCGATCAGGGTATTCCTCGGAAAAGCGTACCAGCCCGGATCCCTCGCGCATGGCCGGGGTAATGCCGATCAGGCGCGGCTCAGCTGCCGCCATGTCGCATAGCCAGTCGCCGAATACCTGGGTATAGGTTGGCTTGGCAGCGATTTTTTCGACGATGCCAGCGTCGGGTTCAAACCGGCTCACACCGTGATACAGGCAGGGATTATCCTCGGCCGGCGTATAGCCTTTACCTTTGCGGGTAACAATATGCAGAAATTGCGGACCATCCAGGCGTCGGATGTTGGTAAGTGTGCCCACCAGCACATCCAGATCATGACCATCTATGGGCCCAATGTAGTTGAAGCCGAATTCTTCAAACAGGGTGCCGGGCGTGACCATGCCCTTGACATGTTCTTCAGTGCGACGCGCCAGCTCCAGCATGGGCGGCATCTTGCCCAGTACTTTTTCCCCGGCGCGGCGCGCGGCGGCGTAAAAGCGTCCGGACATGAGCCTGGCTAAATAATTACTGAGCGCACCGACATTGGGCGAAATTGACATGTCATTGTCGTTCAATATGACTAATAGATTGGCGTCGATATCGCCCGCATTGTTGAGCGCCTCAAACGCCATGCCGGCGGTCATTGCACCGTCGCCGATAATTGCGACTGACCGGCGTTCCAGTCCGGCCCTCTTGGCCGCTACCGCCATGCCCAGTGCCGCAGAAATCGAGGTACTGGAGTGGCCGGTGCCAAAGGTGTCAAATGGGCTCTCGTCGCGTTTGGGGAAACCGGCAATGCCCCCGGTTTTGCGCAGCCCGGCCATGGCTTCGCGGCGGCCGGTGAGGATCTTATGCGCGTAGCTCTGGTGGCCGACGTCCCACACCAGCCGGTCATCCGGCGTATTGAACACATAATGCAAGGCGATGGTGAGTTCCACCGCGCCCAGGTTGGAGGCGAGATGACCACCGGTCTGCGCCACACTGTGCAAGATGAAGGCACGCAATTCTGCAGCCAGTGGCTCCAGTTGTTCGCGACTCAGTTCGCGTAGATCGGCAGGTAAGGCGACGCTGTCCAGCAGCGGATAATTTGAGCTCAAAATTGTCTCTGCACAATGAAGTCGGCCAGCTCGCGCAGGCGTTGCGCTGAGTCGAATCCGGCCAGCGCATCCAGGGCATCGCTGTGCAATTCGGCAGCGAACGTTTTGGCGCGTGCACTGCCCATCAGCGTCACATAAGTCGGTTTATTGTTTTCGGCATCTTTGCCGGCAGTTTTGCCCAGCGTGGCAGTGGGTGCTTCCGCGTCGAGTATGTCGTCCACAACCTGGAACGCAAGGCCGACGCATTTGGCATAATGATCAAGTTTGGTCAATGCGGTGTCGTCCAATGCGCCGCCGCAGTAGGTGCCCAGCAGTACAGACGCGCGAATCAGGGCGCCGGTCTTGTGAATATGCATGAATTCCAGCTCGGGCAGTGTGAGCATCTGCCCGACACTGGCCAGATCAATCGCCTGGCCACCGGCCATCCCACGCGATCCGGCCGCAATGGCCAGCAGTTTCACCATTTCCAGCTGGCGTTCAGGTGTATCCGACAATGTATGCGCAGAGAGCAGCTCAAACGCCAGACTGTGCAAACTATCACCCGCCAGCAGTGCAGTGGCTTCACCGTATTCGACATGGCAGGTAGGCTTGCCGCGGCGCAACATGTCGTTGTCCATGCACGGCATGTCGTCGTGTACCAGCGAATAGGCATGGATCAGTTCTACCGCGCAAGTGGCGATTTCCACCCGTGCGGGATCAGCTCCAGCTACCTCGCCCGCGGCAAACGCCAGTAACGGACGCACTCGCTTGCCACCCCCCAGCGCAGCATAGCGCATGGCTGCGTGCAGGGTTTGCGGGGTATGCTGGGGGTCAGGCAACAGGCGCTCCAGCGCTGTCTCGATGCGCGCCTGCAGGTTACCAGACCAGGCAAGAAAATCAGGATTCATCATTGCTATCCGGGGTGGTGAACGGTTTCAATACGCCGTTTTCCAGTACCTGCACCTGTTGTTGTGCAGCGGCGAGCGCCTGCTGGCAGAATTGCAGCAGTTCGGCACCGCGTTGATAAGCGGCCAGTGATTGCTGCAAAGGCAACTGGCCGGATTCCATGTCGGCGACGATGCGCTCTAACTCCGTCATGGCGGTTTCAAAGCTCTGCGGCTGGGCTGGGGGCTTGCGTGTCATTGCAGTGGAGAATAGGCAAAGGCGGAAATCTTACCGAATTATTGCGCTCAAAGCTATTTTTGGCGATAATTCCGCTCTTTGTTTTCATTTGCGTTACAGGGGCTTAAGCGGCGCTCAGTCAGCTTGATTATCCGTGTCCATGGACTTCGTCCAGGGTATTCTGAATTTAAATATGACCGATTTGGCTGTCAGCGCTGCGTTGACCAACACCCCTCCCCAGCTGCCAATCAGCTGGTATTTCGATGCCCAGGTTTACGCGCTTGAGCAAAAGTATCTGTTCGCCTGCGCGCCAAGTTATGTCGGCCATACACTGATGGTGCCCAATGTGGGTGACTATCAGGTACTGGAAACGACGCACAATGCCGCCATGCTGGTGCATAACGCAAACGGTGTGGAAATGATTTCCAATATTTGCCGTCACCGCCAAGCCATGATGTACGAGGGACGCGGTCATCGCAAAAGCATAGTCTGTCCGTTGCACCGCTGGACCTATGATATGGAAGGCCGGCTGCTTGGTGCGCCACATTTCCCTTCTACACCTTGCCTGAATCTGGGCAAGACGCCCCTGCAAAACTGGAACGGCCTGCTGTTCAACGGCCAACGTGATGTGGCGCGCGATCTGGCCAGGCTGGGCGTGCTGCAAGACCTGGATTTTGACGGCTATATGCTCGACCGCGTGATGGTCGAGGATTACGACTTTAACTGGAAGACTTTCATCGAAGTTTATCTGGAGGATTACCACGTCGAGCCTTTCCACCCAGGCCTGGGCAATTTCGTCACTTGCGCCGATCTCAAATGGGAATATGGTGACTGGTATAGCGTACAGACCGTTGGTGTAGCACGCGGTCTGGGCAAGCCGGGCACACCCGTGTATCAAAAATGGCAGGAGCAGGTGCTGCAATACAATGCTGGCCGGGCACCTCGCCAGGGAGCGATCTGGTTGACCTACTATCCCAACATCATGGTGGAGTGGTACCCGCATGTGCTGGTTATCAGCACGATTATTCCTACCGGTATCGAATCCTGCCGCAATGTGGTGGAGTTTTATTATCCTGAAGATATTGCCCTGTTCGAACGTGAATTCGTCGAGGCCGAGCAGGCCGCTTATAACGAGACCGCGCTCGAAGACGACGAAATTTGCCGCCGTATGCACCAGGGACGCCGAGAACTTTACCGCCAGGGGCGCGACGAGGCGGGACCATATCAATCTCCCATGGAAGACGGCATGGTGCATTTTCATGAATTCATTCGGCGCGAGATTGCACCGCATCTGAGCGAGTGAAATCCACCTGGATGCTGGTGGCGGGTTTGCTGTTCGCCACCATGGGCGTGCTGGTCAAACTTGCTTCCAGCCAGTTCTCCAGTGCCGAACTGGTATTTTATCGGTCCCTGTTTGGCCTGGTGATGATTTACTGGGTGATCCGCCGCCGTCATCCACATCTCGCGCGGCCTTTCTCCACTCAACACTTGCGAGCTCACCTGGTGCGCAGTATTTCAGGCTTTGTCGCACTACTCCTGTTTTTCCACGCGATTGATGTGTTGCCGTTGGCAACGGCTGTAACGCTCAACTACACATCACCCCTGTTTCTGGCGTTATTGCTCACCCTGTGGCACGGTGAAAAACCGCACTGGCCCCTGGTAGCGGGCGTGACGCTGGGGTTTTGCGGGGTGGTGTTGCTGTTGCGCCCAAGTCTTGAGAGTGCGCAATTGAGCGCCGGCCTGATGGGATTGGCGTCGGGTTTCCTGGCGGGCGTGGCATATTTGAATCTGCGTGTTTTGAGCCGTATGGGTGAACCGGACTGGCGTACAGTATTTTATTTTACGCTGGTGTCCACGCTGGGCGCTGGCGCATGGGCGACCTGGAATGGCTGGCACGCGGTCAATGCACCCGCAGCTTTGTTGTTGCTCGGCCTGGGAATGACCGCCACGCTGGCGCAACTTGCTTTGACGCGCGCATATCGTCTGGGCAATGCCTTGGTAGTGGGTAGTCTCGCCTATAGCACAGTAATTTTTGCCAGCTTGTTTGGCATGTTGTTATGGCATGAAATTTTACCGCTGCAGGCATGGCTGGGTATGGGGCTTATTGTGATCAGCGGGCTGATGGGTGTGCGTACAGTTGGGGCGAAATAAATCCGGAGTGCACAGTTTTGATGCGTAGCAGTCATAATGAAATTTCACTAACAATATGTTATTTAACAATAAATAACTTGGCATCAGATTTGCTTAATGCTAATCGGAGCATGTGTTTACGAGTTAATGCATGTTTCATCTTCATCCTCCATGCGGTATTTCGGGCGTCTTCGGGCGCCCGCTTTTTTTGCCTGTCACACACAACTCCCTTATAGTTGTCCTCAGCAACCCACAACAATACCGGGAATTCCATGATCAATATCTCTATCAGCGGCAATACTGTCCGCGCGGCCGTACTGGGCGAATTCACCTTGGCGGATTACCGTGAATTTGAACAGACCATCCTGTATGGCGTGAAGCTTGAAGGGCGAGTAAATCTATTGCTGGATTTGCGCGACATGCTCAAATTCACTGTGGATGTGGCGTGGGAAGAAATCAGTTTTGGTCGCGCCCATGCGGCTGATTTTGCCCGTGTTGCTGTCGTGGCCCAAAGCCAGTGGATGATCTGGAGTGCGTGGGTCACACGCCTGTTCGTGGAGGCTCAGATTCAGGTTTTCGAGGATTTGGAGGGGGCGGAGAACTGGCTGACGGAATAAAGTTTGCCCCTAAATTACTTACGTACTTACGCTGGTAGCTATTAACGCCAGTATGGGGTTGATGCACTGAGTACCATTGAAAAGTGCATGAATAACCAGTACAATGCGCGGTTTCCCTTGCCCCACCGCCAACGCACGGGGGGCTTTAACCCAGAAGGAGTTTGCATGCGTCATTATGAAATCGTATTTATCGTGCACCCGGATCAGAGCGAGCAAGTGCCCGCAATGATCGAGCGCTATCGTGGCCAGATTGCAGCGCGCAATGGTCTGGTTCATCGTCTGGAAGACTGGGGCCGTCGTCAGATGGCTTATCCGATTCAGAAAGTCCACAAAGCCCACTATGTGCTGATGAACATCGAGTGCGACCAGGAAACCCTGGACGAGCTTGAGCATGGCTTCAAGTTCAATGATGCGGTGTTGCGTCAATTGACAGTGCGGATGGATGAGGCAGTCACAGCGCCATCGCCAATGATGAAGGAAGAGAAATCGCGCTCCCTGACCCAGCCGCCGGTTGAAGCTAAGCCCGAGCAAACCGCTCCGGAAGCATCGGCTGCCTGAGTGCTTGGAAACCAACCGGCTGACGCTGACCGGCGTTGTTGCTGAACCCGAAGCGCTGCGTTATACCCCGGCTGGGGTACCCTTGGTGAGCCTGCATATCCGCCATGAATCGCAGCAGATGGAAGCAGGTGTAGCGCGCCGGGTAAATGTAGAGATGGCAGCTGTGGCAATCGGGGAAATAGCGCAAGGTATCAGTGCTCTACCCTGCGGCAGCCACATCAGTGTGGAAGGTTTCCTGGCCCGAAAGAGTCCGCAGAGTAATCAGATCGTGCTGCATATTTGCAGCTTAAAAACAGTTTAGATAGGAGTGCATCATGCCTCGTCCAACCAATAGCAAAAACACCAAGCGCCGGGAAGGTTCCCGCCAGCTGTTCAAACGTCGCAAGTTCTGCCGCTTTACCGTTGAAGGTATCAAGTGGGTTGACTACAAAGACGTGGAAATCCTGAAAGATTTTGTCGCTGAAAACGGCAAGATTATCCCGGCCCGTATTACCGGAACCAAGACCCGCTATCAGCGTCAGCTGTCCACCGCCATCAAACGCGCCCGCTTCCTGGCGCTGATGCCTTACACCGACCTGCATTAAGGAGACCGCCATGCAAATTATTCTGATGGAAAAAGTGGTCAACCTGGGTACCCTGGGCGATGTGGTCAAGGTCAAGGACGGTTACGCGCGTAATTTTCTGATCCCGCAAGGCAAGGCCAAGCGCGCCACCAGCGCCAACCTCAAGCACTTTGAAGAAAAACGCGCCGAACTGGAAAAAGCTCATGCGGCCACATTGGCTGCGGCTCAGGCCCGTGCCGAGAAACTGGCTGGTTTCATGCTGCAAATCTCGCAGAAGGCCGGTATGGATGGCCGCTTGTTCGGCTCCGTAACCAATGCGGATATTGCTGACGCGCTCAATGCGCAGGGCTTCGAAGTGGCCAAGGCTGAAGTACGCATGCCGACGGGCCCGCTCAAGGCCATCGGCGATTTCCCCATCAGCGTCGCGATGCATGCGGACGTGGTGGCCGAGATTACCGTTTCGGTGCTGGGCGAACACTAAGCCGGTTTCATAACCGCATGAAAAGGGGCTGAGTACAGCCCCTTTTTTTATTGGATTTTCGCCCAGCAGCCCGGGACGCGTTAAAATGGCGCTTCGCCCAAAGCGCTGCCTCATTAAAACCAAAACATGGCCACATTCCAAAATACCGCTGATCCCGAACTTGCCGCGCTCAAGATGCCGCCGCATTCCGTCGAGGCGGAGCAGTCCGTGCTGGGCGGCCTGTTGCTGGAAAACCACGCCTGGGAACGCATTGCCGACGTGATCAACCAGAATGACTTTTACCGTCACGACCACAAGCTCATTTATCGCATGATCACCAAGCTGATCGAGCAGGGCAAGCCCGCCGACGTGGTGACCGTAGCCGAGTTGCTGGAAAATCACGGTGAGCTTTCCAATGTGGGTGGATTGGCCTATCTGGTCGCGTTGGCGCAGAACACGCCGTCTGCCGCCAATATCCGCCGTTATGCCGAGATCGTGCGCGAGCGCGCGGTCATGCGCAAACTGGTGGAAGTGGGTACCGAGATTGCCGAGTCCGCCTACAATCCGGCCGGCCGTTCGGCCAATGATCTGCTCGACCAGGCCGAGGCCAAGGTGTTCGACATTGCCGAAGCGGGCGCGCGCAGCCAGCAGGGGTTTCTCGAAATCAAGCCCTTGCTCACCGAGGT
>JANMKH010000399.1:0-13887 GCA_031371965.1 Sulfuriferula sp. | reverse complement strand
CCATGCCGTTCTATCGTGCGGCATGGAGTGGCATCAAGTCCAGGCATCTGAATATGGATGTGCCGGTGGCGCTGGCGATTATTACAGCATTCATCGGGAGCGTGTGGGTCACCCTGTTCGGTGGCGCACATGTTTATTACGATTCCATCGGCATGTTTACCCTGTTTCTGCTGGGTACGCGTTTGCTGGAAGCTGGCGCACGTGGAAAGTCGATTGAATCGGCAGAAAACCTGCTCAAGCTTCAACCCACCATGGCCATTCGGTTGCGGGCTGGCCAGCAAGACTATGTACCGGTGCTGGATCTGCTGCGCGGTGACAGTATCCTGGCCAAACCGGGCGAGACGATCGCAGCGGATGGCATGGTCGCGGAAGGTGTGTCGACTGTAGATGAAGCGCTATTGACCGGTGAACCGCGTCCGGTGCTCAAAAAGCCTGGGGATAGCGTGATCGCCGGCAGCATTAATCTGGAAGGCCCGCTCACATTGACAGTGACTGGTGTGGGGGAAAATACCGTACTGGCTGGCATTGTACGTATGGTGGATAAGGCGCAGGCCGAAAAACCGCATATCGCTACACTCGCGGATCGCACCGCTTCGTGGTTCACGCTTGCATTGCTTGTTTTTACCGCCGTGGTCGGGCTGACGTGGCTATTCATTGACCGCGCGCAGGTGCTGGATATCGTACTGGCAGTGCTGGTGGTGACTTGCCCCTGTGCGCTGTCGCTGGCAGTACCGGCGGCACTCGCAGCGGCAGGCTCACATCTCATAAAACGCGGTATTCTGGTGACGCGCGGCCATGCATTGGAAACCCTGGCACGAGTGAATCATGTGGTATTCGACAAGACCGGAACGCTGACGCAAGGTAAACCGGCGGTGATGGATGTGATTGTTCTGGCAGAGTTGACCGCAGCGCAGTGTGATGTGCTGGCTGCGAGTCTCGAGCAAGCCTCGGAACACCCGTTGGCAGCGGCATTCAAGGGGCGCGTATTGGCGTCTGATTTACTGGCCGTGCAAGTGGCACGCAATCACCCGGGGCAAGGTGTGTCCGGCGTAGTGGATGGGCAAACTTATTCTCTGGGTAATCAGGATTTTTCACCTGCTAGCCGCGTCCTGGCTGAGAATTATTCCACCCGCTATCCCAGTGCAACTTTGGTATGGCTGTGTGATGCGACGCGAGCGCTGGCCGTGTTTGTACTGGAAGATCCGTTGCGGGATGATGCCAGGCAGACAATTGCGACGCTCAGGGCGCGTGGCATTGCCATCAGTATTTTAAGTGGAGATAACGAAACCACCGTGCGCCATGTCGGCGCTGCGCTGGGTGTCAGCGATCTCCACTGGCAGCAAAAACCTCAGGACAAGCTGGCTGTGCTGCAAGCGATACAGCGCGATGGCGCTATCGTCGCGATGGTGGGCGATGGTATCAACGATGCGCCAGTACTAGCCGCAGCCCAAGTGTCGTTTGCCATGGCCGCGGGTACTAACGTGGCCAACCAGAGTAGCGACATTGTGTTGCTCTCCAACCGCTTGGGCGATGTGCCGCAGGCATTGGAAACGGGACGTGACACGTTGGGAGTGATGCGCCAAAACCTGTTCTGGGCGGTGGCGTATAATGTGATCGCATTACCTTTTGCCGCGCTCGGTTATGTCTCGCCGTGGCTGGCAGCGCTGGGTATGTCCATCAGTTCCATGGTGGTGGTGTTGAACGCTTTGAGGTTAAGATGACATCTACATTGGTATTTCTGCTGGGTTTGACGGTCATATTTATTTTGTTGATTGGTTTCGGTATTTTCTGGGCAATCAAAAGCGGCCAGTTCGAAGATATGGAAGGGCCGGCACAACGCATCCTGATGGACGAGGATGACCCGATGCTGCCGTCGAATCAATTGAGCAACAAAACGAAATAGTTTAAAATGAATCCAATTTTATATATTCATGCAAGGATGCATCATGAATCAGCTTTTCAATAAAACCAATATGCCGATGACTATCGTGGTGGGTCTCATCATATTTGCGTGGCTCAGTTTCTTTTCGGTACTTCTATTTGCCTGACTGACTCCTGACCCATAAAAAACCCCGCATTAGCGGGGTTTTTTATGGGTCAGGAGAGTCTGATATAGCTTAAGCCAGCGCAGCCTTCATTTTCTGAAATGCCTTTTGTTCGATCTGGCGTACACGCTCGGCAGAAATATTATATTCCGCAGCCAGGTCGTGCAGGGTGGCGTTTTCATCTTCACGCAACCAGCGTGCTTCGACGATGTGACGACTGCGAGCATCCAGACTGTCCAGCGCGGACATCAGGCCCGTACTGGAGCGCTGTTCGTTTTCGTTACGCGCCAGAATCTTCGACGGTTCATCTTCGGCATTACTCAGATATGCCAAGGGGCCATAACCATCCTCACCGTCTTCGCCCAAAGGCTCCAGCGTAACGTCCTGCCCGGAAAACCGCGCCTCCATTTCCAGCACTTCCTCGCGCTTTACGCCCAGTTCCTTAGCCATGGCGCTGGCTTCGTCCGGACTCAGGCTATTGAGACCGGTCTTGTGACTGCGCAGGTTGAAAAACAGTTTGCGCTGGCCTTTAGTCGTGGCGATTTTTACCATGCGCCAGTTGCGCAGAATGTATTCGTGCATTTCAGCCTTGATCCAGTGCATGGCAAATGACACCAATCGCACGCCGCGTTCCGGGTCGAAGCGTTTGACTGCTTTCATCAGGCCGATGTTGCCTTCCTGGATCAGGTCAGCCTGGGGTAATCCGTAGCCGACGTATTTGCGGGCGATACTCACCACCACGCGTAAGTGTGACATCACCAGGTGGCCGGCTGCTTCCAGATCGTTATCGTCGCGCAGGCGTCGTCCCAGTGAAATTTCTTCCTCCAGGCTCAACATCGGATAGCTATTGATGGTGTGGATATAGCTGTCCAGGCTGCTGGCACTATTGCTTAATGCGGGCAATGCAAAAGTAGGTGACATGGCATATTCCTCCTTAATTTCATTTTAGCACTCTACATAAGAGAGTGCTAATCATGTAAAGTTCACCGGATTTCTTGATTACCTGGATTCTATCAGGCGCAGACTGCGGTTCACCGCCAGATAAGCGCCCAGCCAGCCCAGTGCGGCGGCAATCACCAGCAGTATTGCCGCTTCGATCAACCCGAGCCCGGTCAAATGAAAGCTTGAGGCATAGAGTGCGGCCAACTTGCTGGCTTGCTGGTCGAGCAGCAGCACAGAAACCACTAAAATCAACCAGGCAATGAGTCCGCCAAATAGTCCCTGCACTACGCCGAAATACAGGAATGGACGACGTATATAGCGGTCGGTGGCCCCGATCAGTCGACTGACTTCAATTTCCTCGCGACGGGTAAGAATTTGCAGTCGGATGGTATTCCCGGATACGGCTACCAGGGCAGCGCCCAGCAGGCTTGCCAGTACCCATACCAGATCGCGGCCCAAACCTAGCAGAGCGGTGAGGCGCTGCGCCCACTGGCTGTCATCCCGGACTTCGGCGACCTGCGGCCAGCCGCGAATAGCAGCGGCGATACGCGCCATATTTTGGGCGTCGGCTTGCGCAGGGACGATGATCCAGGCATCCGGCAGCGGATTGTCAGTCAAGCCCGCAGTCAGGTCGCTGACGCCGGCTTGCTTCGACAAAGCTGCCAGCGCCTGCGCACGTGGCACGAAGTGAAAACCGGCTAAATCGGTGCGCGCCTGCAGGCGTTGGCGTATGACGGTGATATCGGCGTCGCTCGCGTTCTGTTGCATGAAAACGCTGATTTCGGGTTGCGCGGGCAGATCAGCGGCCAAGCGGGTGATGTTTTGAAGTAATACAAACAGTCCTGCCGGCAGGCTTAATGCGACGCCTATGGCGATAATGGCAAACAGGGTAGCGTAAGGGGCTTTCCCCATGCGCGCCAAGGTTGCGCTGAGTGCCAGGCGATGGTGCGCGAGCCAGGTCATCATGACAGTAATGCCCCGTGTTCGAGATGGATTACCCGGCTACCATAGGCACGAATAGCGTTTTCATCGTGTGAGGCAATGACCAGGGTGACGCCCACCTGGTTGAATGCCTTGAACATGTCCATGATGTCGCGTGCGTAATCCGCATCCAGGTTGCCGGTGGGTTCATCGGCCAATACCAGACTGGGGCGCGACACCACGGCGCGGGCAATACACAGGCGCTGTTGCTCGCCTCCGGAAAGGGTGATGGGGTTGGCCTTTTCACGTTTGAGCAGGCCAACCTTGTCGAGTGCCGCGCGCGCGCGACCCGCCGCCTCTTGGCGTGGAAATCCGGCGATCTGTAAAGGCAGTAGCACATTCTGCATGACGCTGCGGTCGAATAACAGTTTGTGATCCTGGAATATCAAGCCGATATTGCGGCGCAGGTAGGGAATCGCGCCACGCCGCATTTTGCCGACATTCTGGCTGTTGACCGTGACGCTGCCCGCGGTGGGGCGCTCGATAGCGGCGATGAGTTTGAGTAGGGTGGATTTGCCTGCACCCGAGTGCCCGGAGAGAAATACCATTTCGCCGCTGGCAATTTCAAAGGAAGCATTGGACAGGGCCTCATGACCGCCTGGATAGCGCTTGGTCACGGCATCAAAACGAATCATGGCGCAGGTCCCTCGAATAGAGCGTCAACAAAATCTTGGGCTACGAACGGACGCAAATCTTCCAGGCTTTCGCCCACACCAATAAAGCGGATCGGGTGCGGACGGGTTTTGGCGATGGCCGCAATCACGCCGCCCTTGGCCGTGCCGTCAAGCTTGGTGAGCACCAGGCCGGTAACACCCAGCGCATCGTCAAACGCTTTGACCTGGGTGACTGCGTTTTGTCCGGTGTTGGCGTCGAGCACCAGCAAGACTTCATGCGGGGCCGTGGGTTCGGCCTTCTGGATGACCCGTTTGACCTTGCGGATTTCCTCCATCAGGTTGAGCTGGGTGGGTAGACGGCCGGCAGTGTCGGCCAGCACGATATCAATGCCGCGGGCACGGGCGGCAGCAATGGCATCAAAAATCACCGCCGCCGAATCGCCGCCATCCTGCGCAATCACCGCCACATTGTTACGCTCACCCCACACCATGAGTTGCTCGCGCGCCGCGGCGCGGAACGTATCCCCCGCTGCCAGCAGCACGGATTTGCCTTGCGCCTGATAGTATTTGGCCAACTTGCCAATGGTGGTGGTTTTGCCGGCGCCATTAACCCCTGCCAGCATGATCACATAGGGTTTGTGGGCGCTTACATCCAATGCTTGTTCGAGGGGTGAAAGCAAGGTGCACAATGTGTCGTGCAGTGCAGCCTGTAATTGGGTGGCGTCGGTGAGCCGGTCTTTTTTGACGCGCTGGCGCAGGCTGTCGAGCAGATACTGGCTGGCATCCACGCCCACATCAGCGGTGAGCAGAATGGTTTCCAGTTCGTCATACAAGTCCGCGTCTATTTTTCCGCCGCGGGAAAACAGGCTGGTCAGCTGTTTGCCAAATTGTTCCCGGGTGCGGCTTAAGCCCTGTTTCAGGCGCTGCGTCCAGGATGATTTGGGCGCAGCCTCCACTACTGGCACTGGCGCGTCAACGACTGCCGATTTGGTCGGCGTAGAGGGGGCTTCGGCAGGGATGGGCTTGTCGCCGGATTTCTTGAAGAAACTAAACACAGTGTGGGCAGTCTTTAAACGGTGTGCGGAAACACAGCATATAATTGCGACAGCTATTTTATCATGCGCCTTAGCCTAACTCATTCCGGGATTGTATGAACTTTATAAAACAAGCGCTTGTCATCGGCATTTTATGCCTGGCGACCCCCGCCCTGGCCTCCGTACAGGAATTTCACCTTGCCAATGGTTTGCGCGTCCTGGTCAAGGAAGACCATCGTGCGCCGATTGTGGTATCGCAGGTGTGGTACCGCGCGGGCAGTCTGGATGAATTCAACGGCACCACCGGGGTTGCTCATGTGCTCGAACACATGATGTTCAAGGGTACCAAGGACGTGCCCGATGGGCAGTTTTCAAAATTGATTGCGGCGGCCGGGGGGCGTGAAAATGCGTTCACCGCCCGCGACCACACTGCCTATTTTGAACAATTGCAAAAAGACCGGCTGGGACTGGCGCTCAAGCTGGAAGCCGACCGCATGCATCATCTCATCCTGTCCGACGCCGCTTTTGCCAAGGAAATCCAGGTGGTGATGGAGGAGCGCCGCATGCGTACCGACGACAAGCCGCAGGCGCTGGTGTATGAGCAGCTGATGGCCACCGCGTTTCAGGAAAGTCCCTACCGGCGTCCGGTCATCGGCTGGATGAACGATTTGCAACACATGACAGTGGAGGATGCGCGCGACTGGTACCAGCGCTGGTACGCGCCCAATAATGCCACACTGGTGGTGGTGGGTGACGTCCAGGCGGATGCGGTGAAACAGCTGGCCGAACGCTATTTCGGACCAATTCCGGCTAAGCAGCTGGCGCTGCGCAAGCCTCAGCCAGAACCGGCGCAAACCGGCATCAAGCGCGTGACGGTCAAAGCGCCCGCCAAACTGCCATATCTCATCATGGCATACCACGCGCCGGTACTGCGCGATGTCGACAAGGACTGGGAGCCCTATGCGCTGCAAGTTTTGGCGGCAGTGCTGGATGGCGGCGATGCCGCGCGCCTGACCCGCAACCTGGTGCGCGGGCAGCGTGTAGCCAGCGAAGCAGGTGCCGATTACGATGCCGTGGCGCGCGGCCCTGGGCTGTTCCTGCTCGATGGCACGCCTTCCGAGGGCAAGACCGCTGCCGATCTTGAAGCCGCCCTGCGTGCCCAGATCGAACTCATCAAGCGCGATGGTGTGAGCGCCGACGAGTTGAAGCGGGTCAAGGCACAAGTGATCGCGAGCGATGTATATCAGCGCGATTCGACTTTTTACCAGGCCATGCAACTGGGCGAGTATGCCACTGCAGGCTTGCCCATATCCGAAATTGAGGCACGCGTGAAAAAATTGCAAGCGGTGACCGCCGAGCAGGTACGCGATGTGGCACGCAAATATCTGGTGGATGACGAACTGACTGTGGCGACGCTGGATCCGCAACCGTTCGACAACAAACCTCCGCGTCCCGGCATTCCGGGGATGCGCCATACCGGTGGAGAACTTCGATAATGCGTACCCTGTTTGCACTGTTTGCTGTTTTCACCGCACTGACCGCACACGCCAGCCTGCCCATCCAGCACTGGGTGTTGGCCAATGGCGCCAAGGTGTATTTTGTGGAAAGTCACGATTTGCCGATCCTGGATGTCAGCGTCGATTTCCCCGCCGGTACGGCGCTGGAGCCCGCCAACCAGGGCGGCGTGGCCAATCTCACGCGCCACCTGCTCAGCCTGGGCGCAGGCGGGCTGGATGACAACCAGATCGCAAGCGGCATGGCTGACGTGGGTGCGGAACTGGGCGGACGTTTCGACGCGGATCGGGCCGGGCTTACGCTGCGTACTCTGAGCAGCCCGGAGCAGCGCAATGCAGCGCTGGCGATACTGGCCAAAGTATTGCAACAGCCGACTTTTCCAAAGCCGGTATTGGAACGTGAAAAGGCGCGCGTCATCGCCGCTTTGCAAGAAGCAGAAGCCCGGCCCGAAAGCATCGCTGCCAAGGCGTTTCAGACTGCAGTGTTTGGCAGCCATCCCTACGCGCGGCGTGACAGCGGCGAGATCGACAGCGTAAGCAAGCTGCAAGTGGCCGATTTGCAGGCCTTTTATCGTACCCACTATGCCGCCTCGGGGGCGGTGGTGGCATTGATGGGCGATATCAGTCGTGTCGAGGCGGATCGCATTGCCCACCAGCTTACCGACCAACTGCCGCCAGCCAGTGGCGCGGCCAGCCTGGTTATCCCGCCGGTGCCTGCATTGCAACAGGCGGTGTCGCGCACCATTCCCTTCCCCGCCAAGCAGAGCCAGGTGCTCATTGGTCAGCCCGGCGTAAAACGCGGCGATCCGGATTATTTCGCGCTGTATGTGGGCAACTACATCCTGGGAGGGGGCGGCTTCGATTCGCGCCTGCTCAACGAAGTGCGGCAAAAACGCGGACTGGCTTACAGCGTATACAGTTATTTCATGCCCATGCGCGAAGCGGGCGCGTTTCAGATCGGTCTGCAGACCCGCACCGACCAGACCAGCGAAGCGTTGCAGGTAGTGCGTCAGACGCTGGCGAATTTTGTCACCAACGGCGTGACGGACACGGAGCTGACCCAGGCCAAGAACAACATTGTGGGCGGGTTTCCGCTGCGCATAGACAGCAACAAGGAAATCCTCGAATATCTCGCCGTGATCGGTTTTTATGATCTGCCATTGAATTATCTGGACGAGTTCCCGAAGCGGGTCGAAGCGGTCACTGCAGAACAGATTCAAGCTGCGTTCAAACGCCATATCGATCCGGACAAACTGGTTACCATCGTAGTGGGTGGCAGCGGAAAATGAATCATGCCGGGACTGTACGCAATCGGGTGCGCATTATCAGCGGCCACTGGCGGCGGCGTTTGATCAGTTTCCCCGAGGCTGAAGGACTGCGGCCCACTGCGGATGCAGTACGCGAAAAGCTGTTCAACTGGCTCGGGCAAGAGTTGCATGGTCTGGATTGTCTCGATCTGTTCGCCGGTAGCGGCGCGCTTGGATTCGAAGCGGCTTCGCGCGGTGCTCGGCGCGTGACGATGGTGGAAAAAAACCGTTTGGTACTCAATGGATTGCAACTCAGTGTGACTGCATTGGCAGCCAACAATGTCGATGTGTTGCAGGGAGATGGGGTAAAATTCCTGTCCGAGTATAGCGGGCGCTTTGACGTGGTATTCCTCGATCCACCTTATGCTGCAGGTTTGCAGGCGCAGGTGTTGGCAGCGTTACCGCCACATCTGAACCCGGGCGCTCGTGTGTATGTCGAGCATGACGGCAATCTGGTCGTGCCGACAGGCTGGGTAGTGTGGCGCGCGGGTCGCGCGGGTAAAGCGCATTTTTGCCTGCTCAAACAGGCGTAGGAACAGGACAGCCATGTATAAAATTGCGGTCTATCCCGGCACCTTTGATCCGGTTACACGCGGTCATGAAGACCTGGTGCGGCGTGCGTTGCGCATTTTCGACGAGGTTGTGGTGGCGGTGGCTGCAGGCAGCCATAAGCGCCCGTTTTTTGATTTGAGCGAACGCGTGGAGATGGCGCAGCAGGTATTTTCCGATGCGCCGCAGGTGCGTGTGGTGGGCTTTTCCGGCCTGCTGATGCAGCTCGTGGCCGAGCAGGAAGCGCATATCATCTTGCGTGGCTTGCGTGCGGTATCGGATTTCGAATACGAATTCCAGCTCGCCGGTATGAACCGCCACCTCAATCCCGAGGTCGAAACCGTGTTCATGACCCCGGCCGAGCAGCTGATGTTTATTTCCGCCAGCATGGTGCGTGAAATCGCCCTGCTGGGCGGTGATGTCGGCCAGTTTGTGCCACACTTGGTCGCACAACGACTTCAGGCTAAAATTGCATCAACCAGGTAAAGGATAATGAAATGTCTCTGTTAATTACGGATGAATGCATCAATTGCGACGTGTGCGAGCCGGAGTGCCCCAACGAGGCGATCTATCAGGGCGACAGCATTTACGAAATCGACCCGAATAAATGCACCGAATGTGTTGGACATTACGACGCACCGCAATGTGTGGAGGTGTGTCCGGTGGACTGTATCCCGCTGGGGATTGAGGAAACTCAGGAGCAGTTAATGGATCGTTATCTGTTACTGACGGGACGTCAAGCGTCGGCCTGAGATGGCCTCCCAAATAAAAAGCCCCGCTCGCGGGGCTTTTTATTTGGCGGCAGAAGCCAAGCAATCAGGCTACAGCGGCGCTGACTTCAGTCAGGCCGGGGTTGAGTACCGTCGTGACATGTGACTGCATTCCATCCAACTCGTCCAGTTGTCTGCGCAGGGTGACCTGCATCTGCTGCAGTTCGGCGATACGGTCTTCCAACGTGTCGGTGGCCTTGTGGATGCGCTTGATGCTTTCCAGGCGACGACGCAGCTGCATCTGGTGTTCGCGGACTTGCGTTTCCATGGGGGCCATCACAGCCTTGAGCCAGTTGTCGGCTTCGCGATTGGCCACTTCATAAATATTGACTACGCGGCTTGCCAGTGTCTCGAAGAATTTGGTGGTCAGCGTGTATTGCTCGTTGGTCAGCATGTTGATCAACGTGTTGAAATGCTCGTTGTAGCTTTTTTCCAGCCGCTCCATCTCCTTTTTATATTTGAAAGTGGAGTAGTTCGGCGGAGTGATTTCGATCAGGCCATGTTCTTCGTTGAACTTCTTGTACATCGCCGTCATCATGGATTTGATCTCTTCGATCTGTTCCGCTGAGTGGGTAATATTAGCGTCCACATGGATGAAGAAAGCACTCATCGCCTCGCGCAGACCTTTGGTGAAGCGGCTGTTTTCCATGGCAATACGAGTTTCACGGACCTCGCTCTTGATGCGATCCATACCCAGATAATCGAACAGGGCATTGGATTGCTGCGAGAATACGCTGCGCAGTGCCTGGAACTGCTGCAGGCCTTTTTCAAAGTGGATTTTTTCTTCCTCCACTTTGGTCATCATATGCTGCACGACTTCTTCATTCTTGCCGCGCAGGCCGGTCAATTCGCCCAGTTGTTCGTTGATATTGGTCATCCGCGCAGTAAGCAGGGCGCGCGTGCCGGACATCAGGTCTTGCATTTCGTTTTCGGTATTGTCACGCACGATTTCGCGTTTGGACGGGATCAGCTCATCGCTTAACGCCCGTTCAAATTCGCTCAGGCGGCTTTTGGCCAGCAGGCCTGCATCGCCATTAACCTTGGCAAGCAGGCCCTTCTGTGCGGATATTGGATAAATCTGGTTGGCATCCAGCCCCAGCAGGTTGGCGCAACTGTTGATCTGGCTGGTGATTTCCTGCTCGATCGCATCGGCCTGTTTGAGATCGTCCCACAGCCCATCGATCTTGTTGAGCACAACCAGCCGCCCTTTATTGCGGCTGTGCAGCGTGGCAATATGGTCGCGCCACACTTCGATATCGGACTTGGTCACGCCGGTATCCGCGGCAAGAATGAACACGATGGCGTGGGCGTTGGGCAACAGGTTAAGGGTAAGTTCCGGTTCGGTACCGATGGCGTTCAGTCCCGGTGTGTCGAGGATGACCAGGCCTTTTTTCAGCAGCGGGTGTGGAAAATTGATGATGGCGTGACGCCAGCGCGGAATCTCCACCCGGCCATCAGCATCCACGGTGAGCATGGCGTCCACATCTCCTTCGTGATAGAGGCCGTATTTGGAGGCTTCATCCTTGGAGACCTTACGGGTTTCACCGACTTGCAGCATGGCCGCGGTCATTGCTTCAGCCGAATCAATATTCAGCGGCGTGGTGATCCATTCCTCCGGATAGCGTTTGTACTCGGCGGTGGTCACACTGCCGCCGCGGGTTTCGATGGGTAACAGTTGGATCGAGGGCGGCCGTTCCGGGTCGTAGAGCAGTTCGGTCGGGCACATGGTGGTACGCCCGGCTGTAGAAGGCAGGAGCCGTTGCTTGTAATCAGCAAAGAAGATCGCGTTGATCAATTCTGACTTGCCGCGCGAAAATTCGGCGACAAAAGCCACATTCAGCTTGTCCTCGGCCAGCCGGTCAAGCAGATGCTGCAAGCGCAGATCAATCTGACCATCGTTGATTTCCTGTTCGCTGAGCCAATCGCGGTAACCCGCGATGCTCTGGGCCAGACGTTCGCGCCAGGCACTGTAGTGCTCGAACTGTTCGACCAGGGTATTGTTAGACATGGTGCGCTCTCCTGAATGGGCGTTTCTGTATTTTGCCGGGTCATTATCGGCCAAATATTTAGCCGCTTCAATGGTTTGTAAATTTATCTATAAATAAACCATAGCAAAGCCCATGCCTGGTCAAGTCTGGCAACACGGACAGTAAAATGTGGAGCGTTGCCCCTGGCGTATTTGTTTGATGGAACCGCTGCATACCCGGCATGATTCTCCTGCGCGTCCATACACCGTGTATTGTTGCTGGAAATAGCCCGCCTCGCCTGCGCTGTTGACGAAATCGCGTAGCGTGCTGCCGCCGGCTTCAATTGCACGTGCCAGGATCGTGCGGATGGCCGCCGCCAGTCTGGCATAGCGCGCAAGCGAGAGCCGCCCGGCAGGTGTGGTGGGACGGATGCCGGCGAGGAACAGCGCCTCATTGGCGTAAATATTTCCTACCCCTGCCACCACATGGCTATCCATCAGAAACGTTTTAATGGGCACTTTGCGTCCGCGTGAATAACCATGCAGGTAGTTCTCATCAAACATTTCCGACAAGGGTTCCGGCCCCAGATTCTCCAGCAGGGGGTGACGTAAAACGTCGCTTTGCGTCCACAATACGGCACCAAAGCGGCGTGGGTCGCGCAGGCGGATACAGGTGTCATTATCGAGCACCAGATCAATATGGTCATGAACGCCTGCCGGGGAGTTGCTGTCCATGATACGCAGGCTGCCCGACATACCCAGATGCAGGATAAGGGTGCCGCGCTGCAGCGTCATGATCAGGTATTTGGCACGCCGGGCCAGGCTCAGAATAGGCTGCCCGGCGACTTGTTGTGCGAGGTCGGCGGGTACTGGCCAGCGTAATTGTGGGTTGCGCACCAAAGCTGTAACGATGTTGCGCCCAATGCAATGTGGAGCCAGCCCGCGACAGGTGGTTTCAACTTCCGGAAGCTCGGGCATGAATGAAAGTAAGCGTTACCATGAAAAAACAGCAGTGCATGGAGTGATTGAAGTTTTTTCAAGTTTAACGCGAAATTTCGAATCGTGGCGCCATCTCTTGATGGGTGGGCTGCATTATTAACAAATCAGATGAAAGGAAAAAATCATGCGCATGTTGCACACCATGCTGCGCGTCGGTGAACTGGAACGTTCGATCCGTTTTTACACCGAAGTGCTGGGAATGAAATTGTTACGCCGCAACGACTACCCGGAAGGCCGGTTTACCCTGGCGTTTGTCGGTTATGGTGATGAGTCCGATCACACTGTGCTGGAACTCACGCACAACTGGGACACACCCGCCTACGATTTGGGAAATGGTTTTGGCCATATCGCCGTGCAAGTGGATGATGCCTATCAGGCCTGCGCCGAGGTCAAACGCCTGGGCGGCACAGTCAGCCGCGAAGCCGGGCCGATGAAGCATGGCAGCACGGTGATCGCATTTGTGGAAGATCCGGACGGCTACAAGATCGAGTTCATCCAGAAGAAATATTGAGTACTATTTTCAACTTTTTCTGGGATTGTTAATTGGCACGCTTTAGACGGACAGTTTTTCCATCCAATTTTCGGCCACTGAATCAAAATCTCCCCATAAAGTTGGGTCGCCTAGCTGCGTGCGTTGACGATTTACATATGGACTGAGAATTTTCCACCAGTGGATCACGCGAAAAGCGTGTACGCGTTTAAATACCCCAGGTGAGACAAGCTCAAATTGATAAGCGGCACAAATATTTTGAAAATGATTGCACCACGAGTTAAGCGTGAAGCTTCCGTCATTTGTTGCCACAAGAGATTCAATTTGGGCCTTTGTCATAGGGGTGGCAGGTGTGTGAATCAAAGTAACGCTGGATTCTTTCAGAATCGCTTCCAATTTCTTGTGCAAAGACTCCGTTTCATCAATGTCTATAAAATTGAATTTCGACTGTAACTTATTCCATTTCGAATTTTTAAGATATTGGTAAATAGCAAACAGCAGTGCTACCAGTCCACTCGCAGAAAACACGAAATTTGAGACTGGTGCTGCGAGTGAAATGCAAGAATTTATCTCGGTAATATTCATTGTGAGTATTAGATTATTTTGATTGGCAAGATAGCATGATTATGCAAGAGATTGCAGTGGGCGCAACACCACATCGCAATCGCTTTGCAGG
>JANMKH010000359.1:0-2740 GCA_031371965.1 Sulfuriferula sp. | reverse complement strand
AACCCGGCGGTGAAAGCGCTGCTCTCGCAAGCCATCAGCGCCTGCAAGCAGGCCGGCAAATACGTCGGCATCTGCGGCCAGGGGCCGTCCGACCATCCCGATCTGGCCGACTGGCTGGTCGCGCAGGGGATCGACTCCCTGTCGCTGAATCCGGATACAGTGCTGGAGACCTGGGAAAGGTTGGGGCGGGGGTGAGACTGGACGCTCAACCCCCGTCCGCATCCCTTAAAAGGCGACAAAAAGCGTCTTTACAGCATGCGTGTTTCCGGTAATTGGCGTATCACCTTCGAGTTTAGAAAGGGCGATGCCAGTATGCTTAACCTGAAGGATTATCACTGATGAACAAACAGCCCGTTAGCTTACGTAGCACCCAGCACAAACCCACGCACCCAGGCGCCATCCTGCGAGAAGACGTATTGCCCGAGTTGCGCATGACCCAAACCGAACTGGCTCTGCGTTTGGGCGTTTCGCGCCTGACGGTGTCTGAAATCCTGCACGAAAAGCGTCCCATCACGCCAGATATGGCGGTTCGTATCGGCAAGTTGCTCGGGAACGGCCCCGACATCTGGCTGCGGATGCAACAAACATTGGACGTGTGGGAACTGGAAAAGAGCGGTAACTACACACATATTCAGCCGCCTGCATCGGAATCGGCGTAGCGTGCGCTGCCCACGACTAAAGCTCGATAAACATGGTTATGTGTCGCCGTGACGGATGCTAAATTATTAGTCGCTTGTAAGGCGTAATAATCGACTGGCGTTGTGCCGCCTGCCTATGAGCCGCAGGCTAAATTGACGATATAGATCGGCATCTATAGGGAGCCGTGCATGGAACAACCCATTTTCTCCACAGCGAGTCAATTGGCGCAAGCGATTCATTCCGGTGCGATTAGCTCGCTTGATGTGGTAGAAGCGCATTTGGCACAGATTGCCAGATACAATCCAAAACTTAATGCCATCGTGACTCTGGACACGGAACGCGCACGGCAACGAGCTCGCGAGGCGGATGCGGCACAGGCGCGTGGCGAAAGCTGGGGGCCATTGCATGGCGTGCCGTTCACTGCCAAGGATTTTTACGAAACGGCAGGTTTGCGAACGACGGCGGGGTTCAAAGGATTGGCAAACCATATCCCGGTCCGCGATGCCATAGCCGTTGCCAGAATGCGTCAAGCGGGCGCTATCCTCCTCGGCAAGACCAACATGCCAGTTTTAGGCCAGGATGTGCAGACCAATAGCCCCTTGCTGGGCATCGGTAATAACCCTTGGGATCTTGGCCGCACACCGGGCGGCAGTACAGGCGGTGGCGCGGCAGCGGTGGCCGCCGGCCTTACGCCTATTGAACTGGGTAGCGACGGCAATGGTTCAATCCGCATTCCTGCGCATTATTGCGGTGTCTACGGCTTCAAGCCGACGGAGTACCGGGTTCCTGGTACGGGGCATATCACGGACTTGCCCGGCAAACCCCATGCTTTTCGACATTTGGTCTGCTTCGGACCACTTGCCCGCTCGGTCGATGACCTCAAGCTGGTATTTTCGGTCATCGCGGGTCCCGACGACCACGACTTTCTGGTGCCCCCGGTCCCGTTGACCCCCGCATCCCCCAGGCTGCTGCAAAATTTGCGTTTAGCCTGGACGAGCGATTTTGGCGGTCTGGCGGTGAGCGCCAATACCCAGCGCTTGTTGCATCAATTGATTGTCGATTTAGGTGAGCGCGGCTGCAAGGCCGAGGAACGCACGCCGCCGTTCGATTTCGATGCGGCATGGCGTACAGGGGGCGCATTGACTACGGCAATGGCTGTCCCGGTTGTCCCCGCTCCATTACGTTGGCTCGGCGCAACTCTTTATCCGCTGATGTTTCCAAATCAGCCATTTCACGCAGGGATGGCCAAGGGTTTACGCATGGGCATTAGCGGATATATGAAAACATTGACTGAAAGAGAAACCTTTATCGCCGCGATGGAGGGCATGTTCGATCACTGCGATGCACTCATCTGCCCCGTGACGTCCACGCCGGCATTTACTCACCGGCGTGCTGCCGTGACAGCACCGGGTAAAGCGATTGATGTCGACGGCAAGAAAATGCCGTATTGGATGGCTACGGTCTACCATACCAGTATCTTCAACCTCACCGGGCATCCGGTGGTCGTCATCCCGTTGGGCTTGTCTGAGGAGGGCCTGCCGATCGGCGCCCAAGTGGTGGGCCGGCGCTGGCATGACATGGAGATTCTCGATATTGCAGGCAAGCTGGCTGAGGTGCTCGGGCCACCGCCCGTCCCGCCCGGATATTATCAAGAACCTAAATAACAATTTGACCAAAACATGGGTGGAGTTGGACAGTGAATTTAAACGGCTATCGCTGTTGCCAATTGTTACCCCCAGCGCTTTACGCTAAAATTCAGCATTACCTGCGCCGTAAATCAACATGACCCGTTATATCTTCGTTACTGGCGGTGTGGTTTCTTCCCTGGGCAAGGGAATCGCCGCCGCCTCTCTCGCCGCCATTCTTGAATCGCGCGGCATGCAAGTCACCATGATGAAGCTGGACCCATACATCAATGTGGATCCCGGCACCATGAGCCCGTTTCAGCACGGGGAGGTGCTCGTCACCGAGGACGGTGCGGAAACCGACCTCGATCTCGGCCACTACGAGCGCTTTACCCATGCGCACATGAGCAAGCGCAACAACTTCACCACCGGCCAGATCTACGAGTCGGTGATCAAGAAGGAGCGGCGCGGCGAGT
>JANMKH010000395.1:0-3275 GCA_031371965.1 Sulfuriferula sp. | reverse complement strand
GCCGCATTGCCACAAACGCCCCAGGCTGTCCTTCAGTGTAAATTCAATTTTCGGTCCGTAAAATGCGCCTTCACCTGGCTGCAGATCAAACGCCAGCTTATTCTGATTGAGTGCAGCGGCCAGGGCGGCTTCCGCCTTATCCCAATCCGCATCCGAACCAATGCGCTTTTCCGGGCGGGTGGAGAGCTTGACCAGCATGTCCTTAAAGCCGAAGTCGGTATAGACCTGCTGCAACATCACGATAAAAGCCGACACTTCCGCCTGGACTTGATCTTCAGTACAGAAAATATGCGCATCATCCTGGGTAAAGCCGCGCACCCGCATCAGGCCATGCAGCGAACCAGACGGCTCGTTGCGGTGACATGAACCGAATTCCGCCAGGCGCAGGGGCAGGTCACGGTAGCTGTGCAGGCCACGATTGAATATCTGCACATGACCGGGGCAGTTCATCGGCTTGACCGCGTACTCGCGGTTCTCCGACGCGGTGGTAAACATGTTGTCGCGATAGTTTTCCCAGTGGCCGGATTTTTCCCACATCTGCCGGTCCATGATCGTCGGCGTGCGCACTTCCTGATAACCGTATTCGCGAAACTTTTCACGCATGTACTGTTCGATCTGCTGCCAGATCACCCAGCCGTTGGGGTGCCAGAACACCATGCCCGGCGCTTCATCCTGCATGTGGAACAGGCTGAGCTGCTTGGCCAGCTTGCGGTGATCGCGCTTCTCGGCTTCTTCCAGGCGATACAGGTAAGCGTCGAGGTCTTCCTTTTTCGCCCACGCGGTGCCATATACGCGCTGCAGCATTTCGTTGCGGTGATCGCCGCGCCAGTACGCGCCCGCCAGCTTCATCAACTTGAAATGCTTGAGCTTGCCAGTAGACGGCACATGCGGCCCGCGGCACAGGTCGGTGAAATCGCCCTCGGTGTACAGCGACACATCCTCATTCGCCGGGATGGAGGCGATGATTTCCGCCTTGTAATATTCGCCAAGCCCCTTGAAATACGCCACCGCTGCGTCGCGCGGCAGGACTTTGCGGCTGACCGGAATATCGCGCTTGGCCAACTCGGCCATCTTTTTCTCGATGGCCTGCAGATCTTCCGGCGTGAATGGGCGCTTGTAGGAAAAATCATAGAAGAAGCCATCCTCGATGACCGGACCGATAGTCACTTGCGCGTCGGGATAGAGCTCCTTCACTGCGTAGGCCAGCAGGTGCGCAGTGGAGTGGCGGATCATGTCCAGACCATCGGCATCGCGGTCGGTCACAATAGACAGCTGCGCGTCTTGCGCGATGACGAAACTGGTATCCACCAGCGCGCCGTCAACCCGACCGGCCAGCGCGGCTTTGGCCAGCCCGGCGCCAATCGAGACGGCGACTTCAGCCACCGTGACCGGCTGGGGAAAACTGCGCACAGAACCGTCTGGCAAAGTGACATTCAACATTGATTTCTCCGGCACAAAACAAAAAAGCGCGGATAGCCGCGCTTTTTTGACAGATACAAACCTACTCAGGGATTAACGCGATAATAGTGACTGGTTGTGGTCGTGCAAGTTCGCGGTGTCATAACGCTGCCTTTCCATGCCCATCTATTATCTGTACTGAATCCGTTGGTAGGCGCGATTGGACTCGAACCAACGACCCCCACCATGTCAAGGTGGTGCTCTAACCAGCTGAGCTACGCGCCTGAGGAGGCCGCATTGTAACGGAGTTAAGCCCGGCTTTCAATGCGAATTTGTATCCAGCCAGGCATCCCGCCTGGCGGATGTGAACTGGAAAAAATCGAGTCCAACGTTTCTGTCAAATCAAGAAAACAGAGGACGACGATACCAGGACTGCCGTTCTATCTCTTGTGATAACCGCCACTCTGATTAAGCTCCAAGCAGTATTGACCCAAGCGAACCGAACAAAAGGTGCTCATATTCAATCCGCAGCACTTACTTGAATTCAATGAACATGGCGGATGTCCACACCTTCGCATCGTCCACTTGCCGCCCGAACAGATACACCGGCCGGAAGCCATGGGGTCCGTTCTGTGGCTCCAGTTCGATTTGGCCTGAAACATCCCGTGGTGCAGGTTGCTCGCTCATGCGTTCCAACCCCAGAAACATTTCGATACCAGGTAAATCTTTTTTCATCCGCGCCGCTTCCAGCAGCTCCTTGCCACTGATCTCCCAGCTAAAGCTCGGACAATGCACGAACGGATTGCCCTTGAGCGGATCGCCTACCTTCACGTAGCCATCGATAGTGCCTTCGACGCGGATCATTGCCGTCGCCAGGTGCGACACATCGATTTCGATCGCATCCACGTCGCCATAAGTATCACTCTTGAAACCGATGGTGGTCGCGCTCTCGCGCCAGCAGGTTTCCTCGCGATGCTCGAAGCCTAGACCCTGAAAGTCGTTGATCACGGCGTTGGTGATGGTGACCGTACCTTTCCAGATGGCCCAACGGTAGCGATCCTTCACGCGCGCACCACCCCAGCGGAAGCGAATTTTGCGCTCGGAATAGCCGAGCTCCTGTTGCAAATCGCGGCGCCAGATTTCGCCAGTGTGGTCGAACGCGATAATTTCGTCCCAGCCCGCTTCACCCAGGAAACGATAGCTGATGGTCGCCGGACCCTGGTGCTCGAACTCATCGCCCATGATGTGATCGCCACAATGGATGATGCCGTAAGTTCGCTCGCCGGTGGACGCGAAAGTGTGGCGTGCGCGCAGCGATTGCGCGATGTCCTTACGCGTGAGCGCGGGAGAAATCACGCCAGCCATACCGCCTTTGGTGCCGAACACCGCCGTACCCGGCACGCCGCCGCCGCAACGGCCGCGATGCTCGTCGCCGGCCATCGACGCGCCGATTTTGTAGCCGCGTTCGATCGCCTCCTGATACAACCAGCCGAAGTGACCCCAACTCGATCCAATTTCAATCAAGCGCTCAAGTTTAGGATAGTGCCAATCGAGAATGCAGCGTCGCCCGCCCACATGAGGAATCAACAGATGCCCTTCGGGGTCTTTCGCATACGCCGCCCACAGTTCTTCCAGGGGCCAGGCGCCGGGCTCAACTCCTCCACCTTTGGTATCTTCGTTCCAGTCCACCGAGCGCACATGCTCGCCGGTCTTGAGGTAGGGAAATTCGGGATCGTGATCATGCAGGAACACCACATTGTGATCGCCGCCGGCGCATGAACTACCGCACCACTCGGTGCCGGGGTAGGCGACGAAGCTGCCGTCTTGGGTGATCTGGCGCATCAATTCGACCGTCTTAATCCAGCGCTCGGTGGTAA
>JANMKH010000378.1:0-6639 GCA_031371965.1 Sulfuriferula sp. | reverse complement strand
AATACCGATGTACACAGCCTTACGGCCGTCAAACGACACACTGGATTCATAATCGTCAGCGCCCAGCGTGACGTTGGCCACGTCTGACAGACGCACGACAGAACTACCCTGTTGCTTGATAATCATCTGCTTGAATGCTTCAACCGAATGCAGCGCTGTCGATGCATTCAAGTTGATCTGAACCATTTCCCCCTTGGACTGGCCGCTGGAAGACAGAAAATTATTCGCCGCCAGGGCGCTATACACGTCTGCCGCTGTCAATCCGACCGCAGCGAGTTTATGCGGGTCCAGCCACGCGCGCAGGGCGAAGTTTTTCGCTCCCAGTAATTCTGCATTCTGCACACCATCAATCGCCTGAAGTTTGGGCTGTACCGAACGCACCAGATAATCCGTCACCTGGTTGGGCTTGAGTACATCGCTGTAAAAACCGATGTACATCGCATCGATGGTCTGACCTATAGCCACCGACATCACTGGCTTTTGCGCCTGCGGCGGCATCTGGTTGAGCACCGCGTTAACCTTGGTGTTGATCTCGGTAAGCGCCTTGTCCGGATCGTAATTCAGACGCAAGTTGGCGGTGATGGTGCTGACTCCCTGAATACTGCTGGAGGTCATGTAATCAATACCATTCGCCTGAGCTACCGCATTTTCCAAGGGTGTGGTGATAAAACTCGCCACCAGATTGGCGTCGGCACCGGGATAGGCTGTGGTCACGGTCACGACCGCATTCTGCGTATAAGGAAACTGCAGCACGGGCAACGACCCCATCGAACGCAAGCCCAGCACCAATATCACCAGACTGATAACCGATGCCAGCACCGGGCGTTCGACAAAGAGATCGGTGAATTTTCGCATCGTGGCGCCGGCAGATGTGCTCATTCGTCGCTCACTTTGGGATTGGGATTATTCGCTACGCTGACGCTATTGTTGATAAACACGGGTGTACCGTTATGCAGTTTAAGCTGACCCGCTGTCACGACCGTTTCGCCGGCTTTAAGGCCAGTGAGTACCGCCACCTGATCGCCGCGCGTCTCACCGGTCGTTACAAAGCGTTGCTCAACCGATAACCTGGCTTTGCCGTCCGCGCCCTTGCCTTCATTCTTGACGATAAATACCGTGCTGCCATAAGAATTGTAAGCAATCGCCATATTGGGCAAGGTAATGTATTGCCGCTTGCCGCCCTCATCTATCCGGGCAGTCGCAAACAAGCCCGGCAACAATTCGCCTTTGGGGTTGGCAATCCGTGCCCGTATTTTGAGGTTGCGTGTTGCAGTGTCCACCTGCGGCTCTATCGCGGAAATACTGCCAATGAAGGTTTTGCCCGGCAATGCACTGGTTTGTACCGTGATTTTGTCGCCCGTATGAATCAGATCGATTTGACCCTGCGGCACGGCAAAGTCCAGATACATGGGATCCAGTTTTTGCAGGTTCACGATGGTGGTGCCCGCTGCAAGAAATTGGCCGAGATCTATCTGACGTATGCCTAATTTCCCGGAGAACGGCGCACGTATGTATTTCTGGGCGATGGTGGCCTCTTGTGTCGCCACCTGCGCCTGAGCACTTTTCAGGTTGGCGGCATCCGCATCCACGGCAGCACGGCTGATTGCCTGAACCTTGAACTGCGCCGAATCGCGTTCATAATTTTGCCGGGCCAGTGCGGCGGCCGCTTTGAGTTGCTCCAGCTGTGCCTTGAGCGGTCCCGCATTCAGCTCCACCAGGAGCTGACCCGCCTTGACCGTTTTTCCCGATTCAAAATGAATTGCCGTGACCAGACCGCCTACTTCGGCGGCAAGATTGGCGCCGCTGGCAGCACGCAAATTCCCGACGGCTTCAACACTGGGCTGCCATGCTGAAGCTTGCGCGACGATCGTGGATACGGCTTGCGGCGGCATGCCCTGCCCTTTGATTGCCTTCTGTATCATCTTGTTGCGAAACTGCTGAAAGCCGTAAATAGCGCCGAACACTAACGCGGCAAGCAGCAGCATGATGATCATGCGCTTGGTCGTTCCCTTATTCATAAAAGTACTCCGTGCATCAGTTGTGATTCAGAAGAGATTGTTGTTTCAACTCGCAGCGCTTAATCTGCTGCGGCACTGACAGATTTGGGCGCAGTTGCACCCTGATTTACTCCCGTCGTCCAGCCGCCTCCCATGGACTGATAAAGCGCTGCAGTATCAGTCAAACGCTGGGTTTGCGCGGCAATCAGGTTAATGCGCGTTTGCTGCGCCTGCTGCTGCGCCGTGAGCAGCTGCAAATAACTTGCGCCGCCCAATTGATATTGTTGTTGCATGAGGCCTAACGCTGCCTGCGCCGAGGCATCTGCAGCGGCTTGCGCCTGCAAGGTTTGCGCGTCGTTGTCCAAGGCGCGCAGCACATCGGCAACATTGCGCAAGGCTTGCAGCACGGTCTGCCGATAATTGGCGGCTGCGGCATCGAATCCGGCCTCGGCGGATTTAACGCCAGCCTTGAGACCCGCATTGAATAATGGTTGCACTATCTGCCCCGCCAAACCCCAGATCATGGTGCCGGCACCGAACAAACTCGATGCGAGCAAGGCTTGCGAACCCAGATTGGCTGACAGGTTGATTTGCGGATAACTGTTGGATATCACCACACCGTATTGCGCACTGGCTGCATGTAACAATGCCTCCGAGGCCTGTATATCCGGACGCTGGCGTACCAGCTCGGACGGAATGACGACGGGCAAATCGGCCGGCAGCGTGAAATCGGCCAGGGTGAATTGCGGCACTTCTCCTGCACCGGGCGCCTGACCCGCTAACACCGCAAGCAGATGATTGGTTTGGTCCAGCTTGTTGCGTATAGGAGGAATACTGGCACGCGTTTGCTCGACCTGCGTTTGCAAAGTGAGCACCTCGCTACGCGCAATCGCACCCAGTTTAAGCCGTTGCTGGGCGATGCCGAACTGCTTCTGTTGGGCTGCCAGAATCGCCTCGCTGGCGCTGATTTGTGCGCTGTATTGCGCCTGCATCATGGCAGCCGTGACCACATTTGCAGCCAGCGTCAGTCGTGCGCCTTTAAGCTGATATTGCTGATAATCAGTCTGCGCGGCATAGCCTTCAAGTGCACGGCGGTTACCGCCGAACAGGTCCAGCTTGTAGCTGACTTTCACCCCGGCGTTATACAGCTCGAATACCCGATCGCCTCCCGTCAAACCCATTCCGGCGTTATTGGTGCCGGTCCGTTGCGCGCCCAGATTCGCATCAACTTGCGGATACTGGCTGGAGCCGGCCTGCGCAGCATAGGTTTGTTGCGCCTGGCGCAGCGTTGCTTGTGCTGCCTCCAATGAAGGACTGCTGCGCAGCGCCTGATCAATGAACGTATCGAGTTTGGGGGAGGCGAAATTTTTCCACCAGCTTGCCGGCACAGCTTGCCCGACCACAAAACGCTGCGCTCCGCCCATCTCCGTATCGGGTGCCGTTGCGGTTTGCGCGGGCAGACTTTGTGCGGTGTAGCCATTTACCGCAGGGGGAGCAGGCCGTTTGAAATCCGGGCCGACACTGGCGCAGCCAAACAGCGATAAGCTACTGACCACCAGCAGCAAAGCACTGGAACGGGGGACCAATCCAATAAAAACAGAAGAACGCGTCATAATTCGGGCTTTCATTTCTGATGACTGGATTTAACGCTATCCGGTTCGGCTGTGCTTTCGGCAGCAGGATCCGGGATGCCATTTACATTGGCTATAGAGTCAACCAATTTATACTGGAAGGCTTGCATCTGTTTTTTTTCCGCCAAACTGAAATCTTTCCAGATGGCCTGGTAAACCGCCCACTGCTTGGGCATGATCGACTCAACCAGCTTGGTCCCTGCAGCAGTCAAGCTTAAAACGACTTTGCGTCTATCGGTTTCGTGGCCTTTCCTGCTTATCCAGCCTTTTTTTACCATTTCATCCGCAAACCGCGTGATATTGGTACGCGACGACACCACAATATGGCTCAAATCGCTGGGATAAATATAACGGCCGGGACTGGAATACAGCATGATTAATGCGGTCCAGATCGTGTCGTTAATCCCGTAAGGCTGCAAACTCTGATTCATCAACTCCTGCAATTTCTTGAATATCATAAATTGCATGCGTGACAGCATTACTTCCTGACGAGGCTGACCGGATATTTGGCTGTCTATGGCATCCAGACGTTGTTCAAAAACGTTAAGGCATTCCTTAACCATATTGTGCACACAATTATAATAACGTTAAAAATAGTAACTTACGTTATCACTTTTAGTCAACACGGAAAAATTCAGGTTCGCCAATAGGTTCGATCCTGACGGCTAAAGAATTATTTATCGGCGGCTACGCGGGCCGTCACGTTGATGCGCTCAAGCTTTGATCAGATGCCATGACACATCCTGTCGATGCTTGTCGACAAGATGCGGTTGCGTCATGCCGGTACGTCATTCAGCCACTACAGACTCCACTTTGAATTTCACTGGCATCAATACGCCCTTGCGGGCGCGGTGCAGGACGTAATCCTGCAAGGCATTCCAGCTCAACGCCTGTTCCGAGCGCTTGCCGCCCCTGCCCTGGCCGAGGATTTTCACCGTCCCGTCTTCGCGTACCGTGGTGGCGGACAGCATGGTCTCCCCTTCCCCCACGCCCAGCACGATCACGCCCTTGCCGCCTGACAGCACTTTCATTTCGCCGACCGGGAAGGCAAGCAGCTTGCCATTGCTGCCCAAGGCAACGATGAGCGCACCGTCACCAACTTCAACGGGTGGCAACAGGACATCCTTCTCGCCGATGTTCATGAATGCCTTGCCGGCGCGCTGCCGCGACACCAGATCCTTGAGTACCGCGATGAAGCCGTAGCCGGCTGAGGTGCTGAACAGGTATTGGGTATCGGGTGCAGCCGCACACATGGCGACAATTTTCGCCTTGGCCGGCAAACCCAGCAGGGAAGCCACCGGCACGCCATCGCTGCGACCGCCCGGAATATCCGACGAGGCCACGGTGTAAGCGCGCCCACCGCTGTCGATCAGCACCACCGGATGCACGGTGCGTGTTTTGCAGAGCGCAAGCAGATCATCGCCGTCCTTGAAAGTCAGGGTGCTGGCGTCGGCGTCATGGCCGCTGCGCTGCCTGATCCAGCCGTTCTTCGACAGGATTACCGTGCAGGCTTCGTCGGGGACAGCAACGGCTTTGGCACTAATCCGCTCTGCTGCCTCGATCAGCGTGCGCCGCTCATCGCCGAATTTCTTCACGTCGGCTTTGATCTCGCTCACAATCAGGTCGCGCATCACCTTGCGGCTGCCCAGTACCTTGTTCAGGCCATCTTCTTCCGTCCTCAGTTCGCCGATTTCTTTCTCGATGCGGATGGCCTCCAGACGCGCCAATTGCCGCAAGCGAATTTCCAGTATGTCCTCGGCCTGGACTTCACTCAGCTTGAAATGCATCATCAAATCGCTTTTCGGTTCATCCGATTCGCGAATTACGCGGATGACTTCATCGATGTTGAGCAGCACCGCCATCCGGCCTTCCAGGATATGCAGCCGCTTTTGCACCTGAGCCAGGCGCGTCTCGCTTCGGCGCGTGACGGTGGTGTAGCGAAACGCGATCCATTCGGACAATAGATCGAGAATATTCTTCTGGCTCGGCCTGCCATCCAGCCCGATCGCCACCATATTGGCGGATACGGTTGTCTCCAGGCTGGTATGTGTCAGCAACAGCGTGGTGAATTGCTCCAGCGGCATGCGCGAGGAACGCGGCTCGAGCACTACGCGCACGCTGGCGTCCTTGCCGGATTCGTCGCGCACCGTCTCCAGCGCATCAAGGAACAATTGCTTCATCGCCTTTTGCTCGGGGCTCAAGTCTTTCTTGCCTGCCTTCACCTGCGGGTCGGTGTACTCGCCGATTTCCTCCAGCACCTTCTTCACCGACACGCCGTGCGGCAACTCATGGATCACCATGCGCCACTGGCCACGTGCCTGCTGTTCGATGGTCCAGCGCGCACGCACGCGCAAGCTGCCGCGACCGCTGACATAGGTGTCACGGATGTCCTTCTGGCTGGAAATGATGTGACCACCACCGGGGAAATCCGGCCCCTTGATGTGTTCAAGCACGCCATCCACGCCGATGGCCGGGTCGCGCAATAAAGCCACGGCTGCGGCACCCACTTCGCGCATATTGTGCGGCAGGCATTCGGTCGCCATCCCCACTGCGATGCCGGATGCGCCATTCAGCAACAGGAACGGCAAGCGCGCCGGCAAGTCCACCGGTTCCTGCTCGGAGCCGTCGTAATTAGGGCGGAAATCCACCGTGCCTGCGCCCACTTCAGACAGCAGCAGCTCGGCATATTTGGTCAGCCGCACTTCGGTGTAACGCATGGCGGCCGCGGAGTCGCCATCGCGCGACCCGAAATTGCCCTGCCCGTCGACCAGCGGATAGCGCAGCACGAAATCCTGCGCCATGCGCACCATGGCTTCATACGAAGCGGAATCGCCATGCGGGTGATATTTACCGATCACATCGCCGACCACGCGCGCCGATTTCACCGGCTTGGCACCGGGCATCAGGCCCAGTTGATGCATGGCAAACAGAATGCGGCGCTGCACCGGTTTTTCGCCATCCGATACGGACGGCAAGGCGCGGCCTTTCACCACGCTGATGGCATAGCGCAG
>JANMKH010000374.1:0-8255 GCA_031371965.1 Sulfuriferula sp. | reverse complement strand
ATTACAGCTCGCCCCTGAACCAGGGAAGAAACCAGAAACTGGGCCAGGACATCGCCGGCTGGAATGCCATCGCGAAGCACATTCTGGTGTGGGATCACATTACCAACTTCAGCGGTTTCCTTCAGCCCACGCCCAACATCTATCCGATTGGCAGCAGTTTGCAATGGCTGGCTACATTGCCCAATGTCCACGGTTATTTTGCCGAGGGCAGCTGGGATACGCAGGCTGCCGAGTTTGCCAGTTTACGTGTGTGGATGATCGCGCGGCTGCTCTGGAATCCAAAGCAGGATGTCAGAGCGCTGGTTGCCGAATACTCCCGGTACTATTTCGGTGCTGCAAGCCCGTTCGTGCTCCAGTACATCGATCTGATGCATGCGGCGATTGCAAAGAGCGGCGATGTGCTCAGCGAGAAAACCCAGGTCGATGTGGCGATGCTGAATCTGGATTTTGTGCGGTCCGCCGACCAGTTGTTCGAGAAAGCGCAGGCGGCAGCGGCAAACAACCCGGTGTGGCTGGAACATGTCAAAGAAGCGCGCATGCCGGTGGATTACGTCATTCTGGTGCGACGTAAAGAGTATGCGGACGAAGCCGCGCAGCGAGGCATCAACTGGCAACCGGATACGGTGAAGCGCATGGTACGTTTCAATCAAACCATCCGGACGGCGAAAGTCAGCCAATACCGTCAGGGCGGCAATATCAAGGAACTGGACGAATTGCTGGCGGTTGAGCGGCATACCCCTGCGGTTCCCGCAATGGTGCGAGACGTCCCCAGATCGGACTGGGTGGACTATCAGGATTTGAGTTTCAATCGCTATGAATCGGCGCAAATCGTTCAGGATAAATCCGCGTCGGACGGGGCTGCGGCCAGAATGAATGGTGATTCATCGACCTGGGCGGTGCAATTCAAGCTGGATAAGCTTCCCAAACAAGGACGCTGGGAACTGTATGCAAGTGTTCGGGTAGATGCTGCCGCAAATCATGACAAGGACGTCGGTGCAAAGGTGGGATATTCCCCACCGATGGGTTTGTTCAATCCGGGATTGATAGGCACTTTGAACGATGGCCAGTATCATTTTATTAAAGTGCCGGGTGGACCGTTCCGTTACGATACGGATCAGGGTAAAGGTATTTATATCCAGGCGCCTGGTGAAAAATATGTGAAGTATGTTTATGTGGATCGATTCATTGCAGTCCGGGTGCCGGATAAACATTGAAATATGCGTTTCCTGCAGGAGAAGTTAACGCGCAATGATCTTTTATATTAATAGAGAAAACAAGATGACAACTATTCTGATCACCGGCGGAGCCGGCTACATTGGTTCCCACACCTGCGTAGAGTTGCTTAACGCAGGATTCGAAGTCGTGGTAGTCGATAACCTGAGTAACAGCAAGCAAGTTGCGCTGAAACGGGTGGAAGACATTACCGGAAAAAAGCCGATTTTTTATCAGGCTGATGTGCGCGATCGCGACGCGCTGGCGGCTATTTTTGCGAAGCATGCTATCCAGGCGGTAATTCATTTTGCCGGGCTCAAAGCGGTGGGCGAGTCGGTGGAACAACCTCTGCGATACTATGAAAACAATGTGGCGGGCACACTGACTTTGTGCCAGGTTATGGCCGAGGCGGGTGTGAAGAGCATTGTGTTCAGTTCGTCTGCGACGGTTTACGGTGATCCACACACGGTGCCAATCAGGGAAGATTTCCCGGTGGGCGCGACCACTAATCCCTACGGGCGCAGCAAGTTCATCGTGGAAGAAATTCTGCGTGATCTGTACCTTGCCGATCCATCCTGGCGCATTGCGCTGTTGCGTTATTTCAATCCGGTTGGGGCGCATGAGAGCGGGTCGATTGGAGAGGATCCGAACGGTATCCCGAGCAATCTGATGCCTTACATTGCCCAGGTGGCGGTGGGGCGGCTACCATTTTTGAGAGCATTTGGCGGCGACTATCCGACGCCGGACGGCACCGGTGTGCGGGATTACATTCACGTGGTGGATTTGGCCTTGGGGCATGTGGCGGCGCTGCGTTATCTGGAAAGTCACGACGGTCTGGTGACGGTAAACCTGGGTACCGGCCGTGGTTATAGCGTGCTGGATATGGTGCAGGCTTTTGCCGCGGCAAGTGGACGTGAAATACCCTACCAGATTGTCGATCGAAGAGCAGGGGATATCGCCAGTTGTTATGCCGACCCTGCACTCGCGCAGCAGTTGTTCGGCTGGCAGGCGCAACGCGATGTGAATGTCATGTGTGCCGATTCGTGGCGCTGGCAGTCACAAAATCCACAGGGATATGAGTAGTAGCGAAGAGATCGCTCTCCTTTTCAGAAGTGCAGGCGTAGCGCTATGTCGCCAGATTTTTCTGGGTATGCACCGCGCCTGGGTTATGCCGTAGCCGGGGTAGCAATATCGAGCATGATCTCGGTAACGTCTCTGCCCACACCCCGGTAACCGATAAAGCGTCCGATTGCATCGAACTTCGGCTCTCCGCTTACCTGAAAATATTGATGCACACCATCGGCATGAATCCGGCTGTAGATTAAATTCAGGAATGGCCGCCGCGCCGCGATGTTCGCTTCGAGCGCCGCGCGCTCGGTCTCATTCCAGCGCGCGACCGGTGTTTCCTGGGTTGCGTCGGGTAAGGAATCCGTTTTGGCAGGGCTGAGCATTTCCAGAACCGGACCGTAAACATTGGTGAAATGCCCGTTTTCGTCCTGTTCCCAGTACCAGTCGGACGACAGTTCGGTCAAACGGCGAAAGCGTGCTTCGCTTTCGCGCAGTTCGGCCGTGCGTACCTGTACCGTCTGTTCCAGCACCTGGTTGAAATGCTCGAGTTGCTTATACAACAAGCGCACTTCCAGCATGTTGTGAATGCGCGTCTTGACTTCGATCAGGTCAAACGGTTTGGCTACGAAATCCTTCGCGCCGGAGGCCAACGCGCGCAGCTTGTGGCCCGGTTGAGCCGTAATCACGAGTATCGGAACATAGCCGTCTATTTCGATTTTCTTCAGGCTCTCCATCACCTGGAAACCATCCATCTCGGGCATTTGCAGATCGAGCAAAATCAGGTCGTAATGGTGGTCGCGATGCAGCGCGCTGACAGTGTGCGGATCCATTGTCGACGATACGCGGCTATAGCCCGCTTCTTGCAGCATTTGTTCCAGCAGCAGCACATTGGCTTCCTGGTCGTCCACGATCAGGATACTGGCGTTAAGAATGTCGGTGGGAAGCACCATAAAATTCGCTTTCCTTAATTTGTATTGCGACTCAGTCTGATAAGAATGGAAAAACTAACTACCTGCCATCGCCACCCGGTCGATGTGTGCAGCGATGCGATAGGTGTTCTTGCCGGTGCGCTTCGCCTCATACAAGGCCAGATCCGCGTTCTTCATCAGGGTCTCCACCTCCAAACCATGCGCGGGATAAATACCGACGCCCACGCTGGCGGTCATGCTCACGTTGCGGCCTTGAATGTTATAGGGTTGCGCCAGCGCCTGTATCACTTTTGATGCCATATTGACCGCATCGTCGGCGTGGCTTAATTCCGACAAGCCGATAACAAATTCGTCGCCACCCAGGCGTGATACCGTGTCCTCCTGGCGCACTGCGGCCACCAGTCGATCGGCGACCATTTGCAGTAAAGTGTCGCCCGCATCGTGACCCAAGGTGTCGTTGATCAGCTTGAACCCGTCCAGATCCAGATACATCACCGCCATAGTGCTTTGATTTCTATGTGCATGGGCGATGGACAATGAAAGCCTATCCATTAACAGCCGCCTGTTCGGCAGCCCGGTCAGCGGGTCATGCAACGCCAGGGATTCCAGCGCACGGCTGTAATCCTCGAGTTGTTTATACAACAACCGCACTTCCAGCATGTTGTGAATACGTGTTTTGACTTCGATCAGGTCAAACGGTTTGGCGATGAAATCCTTCGCGCCGGAGGTCAATGCCCGCAGTTTGTGACCCGGTTGAGCCGTAATTACGAGTACTGGAACATAGCCGTCTATTTCGCATTCCTTCAGGTTTTCCATTACCTGAAAACCATCCATCTCGGGCATCTGCAGATCAAGCAGAATCAGGTCGTAATGATAGTCGCGATGCAGCGCGCAGACGGAATGCGGATCCATCGTCGACGCTACGCGGCTATAGCCGGCTTCACGCAGCATTTGTTCCAACAGCAGCACATTGGCTTGCTTGTCGTCTACGATCAGAATGCTGGCGTTAAGAATATCGGTGGCACTTATCATTGCTAGGTGATTAGTTGCGTTGCGTTATCTATCCCTGTTTCCGCGAATTCCAGCGCCAGGTCCAGCGTCTCCATGAACTCGTTGACTTTGATCGGCTTGGTGAGATAGCGGAAGAATCCTGCCTCCAGACCTTTCTTGATATCGTGTGGCATGGCATTGGCGCTGAGGGCAAGCACCGGGATATGCGCCGTTGCCGGATCTCCGCGCAGGATTTTCAACGCCTGGATACCGCTGATGCCTGGCAGATTGATGTCCATCACAATCACTTCAGGTAGATGAGTGCGCGCCAGTGCGATACCGCGCGTGCCATCCCCCGCGCCCAACAAACGCATATCGGTACGGCGGGCGATGAGTTGCTCGACCAGTTGCATATTGGCACGATTATCTTCTATATACAGCACTGTGCGCAGCGCTGCGCCAAGTTGCAAATGCCCTTGCAGTAACGCTAGCGGTTCGTCTGAACCTGGGGCGATTTGCGGTTCAAGCGCCAGGTTCAATTCGAACCAAAACATACTACCCATTCCAACCGTGCTTTCCATGCCGATTTCGCCTCCCATCAATTCAACCAGGCGCTTGCTCACCACCAGGCCGATGCCAGTGCCTTCCTCGGTGCTGGCTTCTTGTCCGAGGCGATTGAAGGGCTGAAACAGTTGTGCGAGTTTATCTGGCGGCAAACCCTGGCCGGTATCCTGTACGCTGATGCGGATACGCCCCGCTTGATTCGCGCTGCATGTCACTTCGACTGTTCCGCCTGCACGGTTGTATTTGATCGCGTTGGAAAGCAGATTGATGAGAACCTGCTTCACCCGGGTTCGATCGGCATTAACAAAGTAAGGGATTTCCAGCTGGGGAAAGTTCATGCGGATGCCGCTTTTTTGTGCCTGCGGTTCGATCATGGCTTGGCAATCGAGCAGCACTTCGGGCAGCGACATGGGTTCCAGCGACAGCGACAGCTTGCCCGACTCGATCAGTGCGAGATCGAGAATTTCGTTAATCAACTCCAGCAGATACCATCCCGCCTGGAGAATCTGATCGATACTGGCCCTTTGGCTGGGTGTAGGCTGCGGGGCACCCGACTCCATCAATTGGGCGAAACCGAGGATCGCATTGAGCGGGGAGCGCAACTCATGGCTCATGCTGGACAAAAAATCCGATTTGGCGAGGTTGGCTTTTTCCGCTGCGGCCATGGCGTTGGTGAGCTCTGCTTCCACCTGCTTGCGCACGGAGTTATCGGCGCCGATCAACAGATAGCCGATAATTTCATCATAATCATCGCGCAGGGCCGTGATTGATACGATTGCCGGGAAGCGGCTGCCATCCTTGCAGATATAGGTCAAATCATAGCTGTCTTCGATCCCGCGCGAAGCCTTGTAGGCCAGCGCTTCGAAGCCCGACGTAATCGGAGTGGCCAGCTCCTTGCTCAAGGCTAGCGCGCGCGCCTCAACTTCCTGCGGGTCATGAATATCGCTGGGATTGATCTTGTTCACGACTTCGGCGGCCAGATAGCCCAGCATACGCTCGGCGCCGATATTGAATAGCTGAATAATGCCTTTCTCGTCGGTGGCGATAATCGAGAAATTGGCACTATTGAGAATCGCGTTCTGCAAGGCCCCGGTTTTAAGCAAGACTTCCTGGCGGCGCAGTTCAGTGATGCCATCCGCCGTGCCAATGGCGGTTTTTTGAATGGCTGAATCGCGGATTATTTCTGGCATGACGTCCTCTATTAAAGCGCGAATTAGCGTGACGGATCGCGTGGCCGAAGGTGCGAGCAGCGCCTGCCTACTTATACGCTCATCCTGGATAAAAGAATGCATGCTTTTGCAAGCAGGTGCCAAGAGCGGGGTCATTGGGTCTGTGAATGGATTTTGAGTGGTTAGTTTGCATAATAGTGACCATGGTCTGTCGCTGTCCGTGCGTTATCGCACTGATGGTGCAGATTTTATGCAAGGCGTGAAGCAGGGCGAAGGACTAAGCATGACCGGTATATTGAAATTCCTGGCGATTGCGTACATCGCACAGTAATCGATCATGTTCTTTTTTGACCACCGCATAGCATTCACACACGCGTGACTCCAGGCCCGACCGATTGATCACGGTGATATGCCCGCGCCGGTAGCGAATGAATCCCGCTTGTTGCAAATGCCCGGCGGCCTCGGTGATGCCTTCACGCCGCACGCCGAGCATGCTGGCAATCAGTTCCTGGGTCATGGTCAGTTCATTGGAGGGCAGGCGATCAAGGGTCAGTAACAGCCATCGGCACAGTTGCTGCTCGACCGAATGATGGCGATTGCACACTGCGGTTTGGGATATTTGTGTCATCAGCGCCTGCGTATAGCGCAATAACAAGTGTTGCATCACCCCGGCGCGGCGCCCTCCGACGCGATTGAATTCCTCCATCAACAGCCGCGCCTTGAGTTGGTAACCGTGGCCCGCAGTCTGCACAATGGCTCGGCTTGGTGTGGTATTCCCGCCCATGAAAAGCGAAATACCGAGTACACCTTCATTACCTACCCCTGCGATTTCAGACGACGCGCCGCTCTCGGTGACATAGTGCAGCGACAGGATGGCGGTCGTAGGAAAATAGGCGTGCTGCAACTGGCCGCCGGATTCATAAAGAACATCACCGAGTGGCATCGCGACTAACTCAAGATGAGGCAGGATGCGCTCGAATTCGGCGGTGGGCAGGGCGGCGAGAAGATGATTTAGATTGGGACTCTGCGCGGTATCCATAAGCGGTCTCAGAATAATCGGCCGGACGGCGCGATCATCACGCGAACAGCATACACGCTTTGCACCCCGCAAGCCTGCCGGACTTGATTAGGGTGTAACGAAGGGTTTATCCGTTGCCTACAGCTCACTCTGCTGCATTGATGCATGATCTGAGTTGTTATACAGCCGCAGTTCCACACTTTCCCGATGCGATCAGGCGCTAGTTGGCCCGCACCCATGCAACGCCGGTATCGAGTCGATCCTGGCCCTGTGGATTTTTTCAGCCCTGGCGAAGCAACTAGCGGCGACCGATGAGGATGCCGATTACCAGGCTGACTCCGGCGACCGCACCGATGGCTTGCCAAGGATATTCGTGGACATAAGCGTCAGTAGCCTTGGCTGCTGCTTTGGCTTTGACAAGAAGTGCCTCCTGGGCTTCCACCATGCTGATTTTTGCAACCCTGATGGACTCTTCCGCCTTGGCGCGCAACTCGACCAGTTTCTCACCGCCCTGGTTGGCAGTCGCTTTCAGCAATGCTTCCGCATCCGCCATCACCACTTTGAAATCGGCGATCAACTGTTCTTTGGTAACTTCATCAGATATCTTATCCATATTTTTCTCCGTTGCTGGTTCTATCATGCTCATGGGAAATCCTATCTTTTTACCGTACGGTTGACCGTAAAAAATAGACAAAATACTGCATGCATCTGCCCATAATTCATGGGTATATCCTGATTGCATGCAGCAGCAAAATTAATCATGGCCGGCAGCCATTTCGTCAAGCCAATCAGAAATAATCAAATCTACTTGCGCAGAGTAAGCAGGAACACCCCCGCCACAATCGCGCCCACGCCAGCCCAGATTGGAATGTTTACGGTTTGCGTATCCTTGACCGACAACTCTATCGGGCCCAGCTTGGCCTGATGCGTTTCCTTGGTGTAAGTGAAACCACCGTATGCCAACCCCAAGCCACCAGCCACAATCAATACAATTGCTAACATCTTGACTGCATTCATACTATCTTCTCCTGTAGAAGTGCTTTTATATTGTGACGAGGAAGTCCGGTAAAACGGAACCGCAAACAGCTCGGCTTGCATTACCTATTCATTGCGATCCTGACCTCGATCCTGTCCCTGCCCTTGTCCCCGATGCTGTGATCTTGACCTCCGGGTGTCTGCCTGGCGAGCGGATTTTTAGCATTATGTGAGCTCCGTTTGTTATCCAAATTCGGAGTCATGGTTATCAATGTAATGAGACGCCACGCATGTTTGAAATAATACCCGTGCTTACCCAAGCGCTTCTGT
>JANMKH010000354.1:0-3640 GCA_031371965.1 Sulfuriferula sp. | reverse complement strand
TTGGCATACTCCGGATTGCGTTGCATGGGCAGCAGAAACTCACTGAGCAGGCGCTCGCAGTAAGGGCAATGCGGCGCGCCAAACATCACCATGATCGGCACACCGCGACTTTTTGCCAGTTCCGCATCGGCTTTCAGGTTGGTGCTGTAAGGAACGTTTGGGGTTTCTGCACGCGCCGGGGATAGCCCGGTCCATGCTAGAATTCCCAATAGAAATAACGCTGCGAATTTCATCATTGTCATGGCTCCAAGCGCAAATTCGCTAAATAATGCCCCATTTTACGTGCAGGTCGTCCTTTGTTAAATAGTCCAAACCACCCCCCGATTACCCCGGATGAATTAATCATCGCTTCGCGCGAGAGCGCACTTGCCCTGTGGCAGGCAGAACACGTTGCCGAGCGCCTGCGTGCGCTTTATCCGGCCATGCGGGTGCGTATCCTGGGGATGACGACTCAGGGTGACCAGGTTCTCGATTCACCTCTGAGTAAAATTGGCGGAAAAGGGTTATTCGTCAAGGAACTGGAAACGGCGATGGCGGAAGGACGCGCGCACATTGCCGTACATTCCATCAAAGATGTGCCGATGAATTTACCGGAAGGTTTCCAGCTCGCGGCGATTGGCGAGCGCGAAGACCCGCGCGATGCGTTTGTCTCCGGCACCTATGCCAGCCTCGACGCGTTACCTGCAGGTGCGCGCGTCGGTACATCCAGTCTGCGGCGCGAATGCCAGTTACGCGCACGCTTTCCGCTGCTAATTGTTGAGCCACTGCGTGGCAATGTACAGACCCGCTTGCGCAAGCTCGATGAAGGCCAGTATGACGCCATCATCCTTGCCGCCGCAGGGCTTAAACGGCTGGGATTGGGCGCACGCATCCGCAATGAAATCAGCCCCGAGCAGAGTTTGCCTGCAGTCGGTCAGGGCGCTCTGGGCATCGAGTGCCTGGCCGGACGCGATGATCTGGTGGCTTTGCTGGCACCGCTTAATCATAGTGCCACCGCCGACTGCGTACGAGCCGAACGTGCCATGAGTCGCACCTTGGGAGGTAGCTGCCAGGTACCGCTGGGCGCTTATGCGCAGGTTGCGCACGGCATTCTCAATTTGCGTGGTTTTGTCGCGGAAATCGACGGTAGCCGCATTGTCAGCGGCAGCGTGTCCGGGCCATGTCAGGATGCGGAACGCTTGGGTCGCCAATTGGCGAATCAGCTTCTGGCTCAGGGCGCGGGTGCAATCCTCGCGGCGTTATCAGCATGAATACCTCGTTGAATGGACGTGGCGTACTGGTAACGCGACCCGCGCATCAGGCGACGCATCTGGCTGAACTGATTATTGCCGCGGCGGGCAAGCCGGTACTGTTCCCGGTGCTGGAAATTCTGGATGCTGCCGACCTGCAGCCGTTGTATGCGCTGATTGACCGGCTGGATAGCGTGGATCTCGCTATTTTCATCAGTCCGAATGCGGTGAACAAGGCAATGAACCTGATCAAATCGCGCCGCGAATTGCCACCTACGCTCAAAATCGCTGCCATCGGCCGCGGGAGCAGCAAGGAACTGAAACACTTTGGCATCACTGACATCATTGCGCCGACAGCCCGCTTTGATAGCGAGAATCTGCTGGAAATGCCTGAACTGCAAAATGTGGCTGGTCAACGTATTGCCATCTTTCGGGGTGATGGTGGCCGCGAAGTGCTGGGCGATACGCTAGCTGCTCGTGGCGCCAGTATCGAATATGCCGAATGCTACCGGCGCAGCCGCCCGGATGCCTCGGCGGGCGGATTGTTACGCCAATGGTCGCGCAATGAAATTAACGCGGTGACGGTTACCAGTGCGGAAGGCTTGCGTAATCTCTACGATATGTTGGGCAAGCTGGGGCGGCAATGGCTGAAAACCACACCCGTGTTTGTGCCGCACCCGCGCATTCTGGAGGTTACGCGTGAACTTGGCCTGGAACAGAGTATGGCGACCCCGGCCGGAGATGAGGGGCTGGTACAAGGTATGATTGAATGGTTCAGGATCCATCCATGATCGAACAGCCACAAACCGTCGACAAGCCGGATTTGCTTGACAATCTTGGGCGTATCCGGCCCGCACTGATAGTGGCATTGCTGGCGCTGGGAATAGCAGGCTGGCAGTGGTGGGATAGCAATAACCGTATCCACCAGCTGCAGACCGAATTAGGACAACGCCTGGCAGCATCCAACAATGTCGAGCAGGAAAGCCGGGTGTTGAGCAAGCAGGCGATTGAAAGCACGCGCGAACTGTCGGTCAAGCTGGGGGAAATTCAGGGCAAGCTGGCCGATTCACAAAATCAGCAATTGGCGCTGGAAGCCTTATATCAGGATTTGGCGCGTAGCCGTGATGAGTGGACCCTGGCGGATATAGAGCAGATCGTGCTATCTGCCAGTCAGCAATTGCAGCTGGCCGGCAATGCCAAGGCCGCGCTGATCGCATTACGGAGCGCAGAAACGCGACTGCAGCGTCTAAACAAACCGCAATTTGCTGGGCTGCAGCACGCAATCAATGATGATATTGAGCGTCTGCAGGAAGTGCCTCTGATTGATACTGTAGGCATTGCGCAGCGTCTGGATGCGTTGATTGCCGATGTGGATGATCTGCCCATTGCCAGCGATCATGAAATTCCGGTAGCCCAACCGCGTGTACAGCATCCCCAAGAGGCTGGCGCAGCAAACCGTTTCGGGCGTGAAGTCTGGCAAGAGCTCAAAGGTCTGGTGCAGGTGCGGCGCATGGATACTCCTGATACCGCGTTACTGGCGCCCACACAAGTGTATTTCCTGCGGCAAAATCTCAAGTTGCGCCTGCTCACTGCGCGTATCGCGTTGCTGGCGCACGATGAAGTCAGTTACAAATCCGATCTGCTGGATGCCCAACATTGGGTGAAGCGTTATTTCAACGGCAGCGACGCGCGGGTGGCGAGGGCCTTGATTAGCCTTGGTAAATTGGCTAATAGCCCGGTCAGCATCCAATTGCCGAGCCTGTCGGAAAGTCTCGCGGCATTGCAGGCGAGCCGCATCGGGCGTAAGCATTAATGCGTGCGCTCATCTGGATTGTTGTGCTTTTCGCCTTGGCGGTGGGCTTTACCATGGCGGGTAAATACGACCCGGGCTATGCAGTTTTAGTGTACCCGCCATATCGGGTAGAGCTCTCGCTCACGCTGATGGTGGCGGTATTCCTGGGCTTGCTGGTACTGGGTCATCTGTTCTTTCGTCTTGCCTCGGCGACCTTGCGCCTGCCGGAACAAGTGCGCACTTTCCGCGCCAGACAACGCGAACAAAAGTCGCGTGAAGCGCTTAGCGAGGCGCTCACAGCGTTGCTGGAAATGCGCTATAACCGGGCTGAAAAACGCGCGGACGAAGCACTCTCGCTGGATTCAACGCAATGGCAGGCAGCGCTGATTGCCGCACGTGCTGCGCATGAAACCAAGGCATATTCGCGCCGCGATGGATACCTGGCACAGCTTGAACAGCTGGCGCCCGACCAGGCAATGGCGCGGCTGATAACCGAGGCTGACTGTCTGCTGGGCGAAGGGCGTGCCGATGCTGCCTTGGTTCGTCTTAAACGGGCCGCAATACTTGACCCCAAGCATGTGGTTCTGCAAAAACTCGAATTGCGCGCACAGCAAATGTT
>JANMKH010000346.1:0-10967 GCA_031371965.1 Sulfuriferula sp. | reverse complement strand
GGCCTGACCCGCGTTGCCGATGCTGCGCATGTTGCCCGCTGTGGCGCAGATGCCATCGGTATGGTGTTTTACCCGCCCAGCCCACGTCACATCGCGCTGGAGCAGGGCCGTACCATCAGCCGGGCGCTGCCCGCGTTTGTTACCTGCGTCGCGTTGTTTGTGGATGCCGACCCGGCACAAGTGGAAACCGTGCTCACGCATGTGCGCCCAGACCTGCTGCAGTTCCACGGTGATGAATCGCCCGAATACTGCCGCCAGTTTGGTGTGCCTTATATCAAGGCAGCGCGGGTCAAGGCTGGCTTGAATTTGGTACAATATGCGGCTTTATATGCGGATGCGCAGGGTTTGCTGCTGGATGCCTTCGTACCCGGGCAGCCCGGCGGTACGGGGCTATCGTTCGATTGGACACTGATTCCGGAAAACCTGCCGCTACCGCTGATACTATCCGGCGGGTTGGACCCGGAAAACGTGCGCCACGCGGTGCAAAGTGTGCACCCATGGGCGGTGGATGTTTCCAGCGGCGTTGAAATAACTAAAGGCATCAAGGACGCGGCTAAAGTCGCGAAATTCATTCAAGAGGTGGGTAATGCGGATCGGTGAACTTCCGGACGAACGCGGGCATTTTGGCCCTTACGGCGGTATATTTGTAGCTGAAACGTTGATCGCCGCGCTGGACGAACTGCGCCGCGAATACGAGCTGGCGCGCACGGACGCCGTCTTCATGGCTGAATTCCGCCATGAGCTGAAGCACTATGTGGGTCGCCCCAGCCCCATTTATCATGCCAAACGCTGGTCGGAGCACTTGGGTGGTGCGCAGATTTATCTCAAGCGCGAAGACCTCAATCACACCGGCGCGCACAAAATAAACAACACGATTGGTCAGGCGCTGTTGGCGCGGCGCATGGGCAAGAAGCGCGTCATCGCCGAAACCGGCGCGGGCCAGCATGGCGTCGCCTCCGCCACTGTGGCGGCACGCTACGGCATGGAATGCGTCGTCTACATGGGCGCCGATGATATGGTGCGGCAGTCGCCCAATGTGTATCGCATGAAACTCCTTGGCGCCACCGTGGTGCCGGTGTCTTCCGGCTCCAAAACCTTGAAGGACGCACTCAACGAGGCCATGCGCGACTGGGTCACCAACGTCGAATCCACCTTCTATATTCTGGGCACTGCCGCCGGTCCGCACCCTTACCCCATGCTGGTGCGCGATTTCCAGTCGGTCATCGGTGATGAATGCCTTACCCAAATGCCCGACATGATCGGCCGCCAGCCTGATGCAATCATCGCCTGCGTCGGCGGCGGTTCCAACGCCATTGGCATTTTCTACCCTTATATCGAACAGGAAAATGTACGCTTGATCGGTGTCGAAGCCGGCGGTGACGGTGTTGCCACGGGCCGTCACGCAGCGCCCCTGTCTGTGGGGACTCCCGGTGTGCTGCATGGCTTCCGCAGCTATCTGATGCAGAACGAAAACGGCCAGATCAGCGAAACCCACTCCATTTCCGCCGGCCTCGATTACCCCGGCGTCGGCCCCGAACACGCCTGGCTCAAAGACAGCGGCCGCGCCGAATACGTCGCCATCGATGACGACGAAGCGCTGCGCGCTTTCCACGATTTATGCCGGTTCGAAGGCATCATCCCGGCACTGGAATCCAGCCATGCTCTCGCTCACGCGGCCAAGATCGCGCCGGGCATGAGCAAGGATCAGGTGCTGCTGGTCAATCTGTCCGGGCGCGGGGATAAGGACATCAATACCGTGGCGAAGCTGTCGGGGATTGAGCTTTAATGCCCATCCCCGATTTTCAAAGCGTTTTCTTGCCGCTTCTGAAAGCCTGCGCTGATGGTCAGGAACATACCAAGCAGGAATTGCTGCCGTTGCTGGCAAAGCAGTTTGGGCTGACTGAGGCAGAACTTTCAGTCAAGATTGCCAGCGGCGGGGCGAGAATGTTCGATAACCGTGTGGGATGGGCAACGAGTTATCTCAAGCAAGCGAGGTTACTCGAGAACTTGCGGCGCGGCGTTTACAGAATTACAGCTCGTGGATTGCAGGTTCTGGAAGAGAACCCCCAGCCTTTGAATATCAGATACCTAAAACGCGCTACTGAGTTTTTGGCTTCTAGGGGCACGCCAAAGGATGAGAGCCAGTTTGTTGAGTTGGCTACAGTCAATCCCGAAACACCTGACGAACTCATTGCGGGTGGCTATAAGCAATTACGTGAGGCCCTGGCTATCGAGTTGCGGGATCGAATCAAAAGTGTCAGTCCATCACGTTTCGAGGAGCTGGTCGTCGAATTGCTTGTGAAGATGGGCTACGGTGGCACTCAGGAAGACGCAGGACGGGTCGTTGGCAAGAGTGGCGATGGTGGTATCGATGGCATCATCAATGAAGATCGGCTCGGATTGGACGTAATCTACATTCAAGCCAAGCGCTGGGAGGCCGATGTGGGTCGCCCTGAAATCCAGAAATTTGTAGGCGCGCTGGCGGGAAACAAAGCGAGTAAAGGCATATTCATTACCAGTTCGGGGTTCTCAAGAGGCGCGACAGATTACGCGTCGCAAGTGAATCACCGGGTCGTCCTGATCGACGGTGCGATGTTGGCAGAATTGATGATGGACTACGATCTGGGTGTTTCGACCAAAGATGTTTACACGGTGAAACGTTTAGATACTGATTACTTTGAAGAAGATTGAACCATGAGCCGCATTAGCACTACATTCGCCACACTCAAAGCGCAAAACAAAACCGCGCTGATTCCCTTTGTCACCGCTGGCGATCCTGATCCGCAGCTGACGGTGCCGATTCTGCATGCATTGGCGGCGGCCGGGGCGGATATTATCGAGTTGGGGGTACCATTTTCCGACCCGATGGCGGATGGGCCGACCATCCAGCGCGCGTCCGAGCGGGCGCTGAAGCATCATGTCGGACTCATGGTTGTGCTGGCGCTGGTGGCGGAGTTCCGCAAAACCAATACCGCCACCCCCATTGTGCTGATGGGCTATGCCAACCCGGTGGAACACATGGGGTATGAAACGTTTGCCAAAAATGCGGCTGCTGCCGGCGTGGACGGGGTGTTGACGGTGGATATTCCGCCCGAGGAAAGCACTGGCGTCGCCGATGTGTTTGCCGCCCATGGTGTGGACATGATTTTCCTGCTCTCGCCGACCACGCCCGAGGCGCGCATCAACGTGGTGGCGCAGAAGGCCAGTGGTTTTGTATATTACGTCTCGCTCAAGGGTGTAACTGGTTCGGCCAGCCTGGACCTGGCAGAGGTAGCGTCGCATATACCCGCCATCCGTGAGCATTGCGGGCTGCCTGTGGGTGTGGGATTCGGTATTCGTGATGGTGAAACCGCCCATGCCATCGCCCGGTTTGCCGATGCCGTAGTGATAGGAAGCCGTATCGTACAGGAGATAGAAAACTCTCCGCGCGAGAAAATTATTGAAAACCTCACTAACTTCGTGCGCGGTATCCGCGTTGCGATAGACGCTAAATAAGGAAATCCCATGAGCTGGTTCCAGAAAATCCTGCGTCCAAAGATCAACCGCAGAGAAACTGACGGTGTAGCCAAGAAAGTCATGCCGGAGGGATTGTGGAGTAAGTGCCCGACCTGTGAAACGGTGCTGTACCGAGCTGATCTGGAAAATAATCTGGAAGTCTGCCCCAAGTGCGGTCACCATCATCGTATTGATGCACGAGCTCGTCTGGCAATGCTGCTGGATGCGGAGGGTCAAGAGGTCGGTGCTGATGTGACGCCGCTGGATACGTTGAAATTCAAGGATAGCAAACGTTACATTGACCGTTTGACCGAAGCTCAGCGCGCCACTGAGGAAAAGGACGCGCTGATCGTCATGCGGGGCAGCATATTATCGGTACCGGTAGTCGTGGCAGCATTTGAGTTCAAATTCATGGGCGGTTCGATGGGCGCGGTGGTGGGCGAACGTTTTGTACGTGGCGTCGAAACCTGTCTGGAGCATGGCTTGCCGTTTGTCTGTTATGCGGCCAGCGGCGGGGCACGCATGCAGGAAGGGCTGTTCTCGCTGATGCAGATGGCCAAAACCAGCGCAGCGCTGACCAAGCTGGCCGAAGCGAGGTTGCCGTTTATTTCGGTGCTGACTGATCCGACCATGGGTGGCGTGTCCGCCAGTTTCGCGATGCTGGGCGATCTGATCATTGCCGAGCCTAAGGCACTCATCGGTTTTGCCGGGCCGCGTGTGATTGAACAGACGGTACGAGAAACCTTGCCGGAAGGCTTCCAGCGTTCCGAGTTTTTGCAACAGCACGGTGCGATAGACCTGATTATTGACCGCCGCGAAATGCGTGGACGACTCGCCAGTTTGCTCACCATGATGCAGCGTATGCCTACTGCTGCCTGAATGCCGGAAAATTCCCCGGCCAATCTTGCGGATTGGCTGACCTACCTCGAAACGCTGCATCCCAAGACCATCGAGTTGGGACTGGAGCGTGTTGATGCGGTCAAAACGGCACTGCAACTCACACCATCCTTTCCGGTGATTCTCGTCGGCGGTACCAATGGTAAAGGGTCCGCCTGCGCCTATCTGGAAGCCATGCTTACGGCAGCAGGCTATCGGGTAGGGCTGTATACCTCACCGCATCTGCTGCACTATAACGAGCGTGTGCGTATCGATAATCGCGAAGTGGACGACGCAGCGCTGTGCACCGCTTTTTCTGCGGTCGAAACCGCACGTGGTACGGTATCGCTGAGTTATTTCGAGTTTGGCACACTGGCCGCCATGTGGTTGTTGGCACGTGCCGGAGTCGATGTGGCAGTGCTGGAAGTAGGGCTGGGAGGCAGGCTGGATGCGGTCAATGTGTTCGATCCGGAATGCGTAATTGTCACCAGCGTGGATATCGACCACACCGATTATCTGGGTGATACGCGCGAGAAAATCGGATTTGAAAAAGCCGGAATTTTTCGCACCGGACGTCCGGCAATTTGCGGGGATGAACAGCCGCCGCAATCACTGATGCAGCATGCCGCCGATATCGGCGCGGATTTGCGCGTCATCGGCGTAGCGTTCAACGCTGTGCCAGAAGCAAGCGGCTGGCATTACAGTGGGCAGCATGAATATCTGGATTTACCCAATCCAGCCATGACAGGCCGGTATCAATTCAATAATGCCGCTTGCGCGATAGCTGCACTGGAGACACTGGGCGAACACTTGCCGGTGACTGAGGCGGCGATTCGCCAAGGCCTGCAGACCGCATGCGCAGTGGGGCGCTTCCAGTTATTGCCGGGACAACCGGAGGTGATATTGGATGTGGCGCACAATCCCCATGCCGCAGCTGCGCTGGCAGCTAATTTAAAAGCCCGACCGAGCCAGGGTAAAACGCTTGTGCTCATGGCGATGCTTGCAGACAAGGACATAAACGGTGTGGTGCAAGCCATGCATACAGAGGTGGACGAATGGCTGTTGGCCAGCCTTGATGTGCCGCGCGGCGCAACTGCACAGGTGCTGCACGAGATGCTGCGTAAAGTGGGTGTCAGCGCACCGATAACATGCAGTGATAATGTGGAGGAGGGGTGGCGGCTTGCCTGTGAACGGGCTCGCGAAAATGATAGAATCTGCGTCTTTGGCTCCTTCTACACTGTCGCTCAAGTGTTGCAGCTTACTGGCAGATAAACAGGAAAATATTGCATCATGGCCATTCAAGCCACTTCTGAAGAACAATTGCGAATGCGCCGCCGCGCGCGGCGCCGCCTGCTGGGTGCAGCGACACTGCTATTGCTGGCAGCGATAGTTTTGCCCATGTTGCTGGACAAGCAACCACGCCCGCTGGATCGCGATATTGAAATCCGTATTCCTTCCCCCACAGCAGCGCCGATGGCTTCCGCCCCGCCGGTAGCTTCCAGCACACCTTCTGTTCCGGCGACTACACCCCAGTCGGCACCCGTTGCAGCAGATAAAACTGTCACACCATCCCCGACAACAACTGTCGGCCGGACCGAATCTGCCATCGCTCCTTCCAAGCCACCCGCAGATACGAATGCTGCGCATGAAATGACTGCGCCAAAATCTGACGCACCACCTAAGCCGGCGGAACAAGCTTCCGATAAAACTCCGGAAAAATCCGCACAGAAGGCTGAATCTGCTCACAAATTAGCCGAAACAGCACTTGAAAAACCTGCTGTCTCTACCCATTTTGTTATTCAACTGGGCGCATTCAGTAATGCCGGAAATGTGCGCCAATTGCGCGACAAACTCCTGGCTGGTGGGATTCATACCTATACTGAGGGCCTGCCGGGCGGTGCAACCAGAGTGCGTGCGGGACCATTCAAAACGCGTGAGCAGGCGGATAGCACACAGGCCAGGATTGCATTGCTGGGGGTGCAAGCCACAGTGGTGAGTTTAGACAAGCCGTGACCGGTTTTGATTTTGTTGTAATAGGTATCGTTGCTCTGTCAGTCCTGGTTGGACTGATGCGGGGGGTGGTCAAAGAGGTATTGTCGCTGGCTGCCTGGGTGCTGGCCTTTGTGGTGGCAAAATCATTTGCCACCACTGCAGCTGGCGTTATGCCGAGTTTTATAAGCAATCCGGCATTGCGTTACCTGGCCGGATTTATCACGATCTTCATCGTGGTGATGGCACTGGCGATGTTATTGAGCCTGCTATTGTCCGAATCATTGAAAGCGCTCGGTCTGGGAGCGATGGATCGAATATTGGGGGTGGTGTTCGGCTTTTTACGAGGTATGCTGATTGTAACCATTTTGGTTTTATTGGCAGGGCTAACCCAATTGCCGAAAACCGACGTGTGGCGACAGGCATTGCTTTCCGGTGTGTTTGAAAATTTGGCAATTATGATTCAACCGTGGTTGCCGATTGATCTGGTCAATCATATTCATTACAGGTAATTATCATGTGCGGCATTATCGGCATCGTCTCTCATAGTCCCGTCAATCAGTTACTCTACGATGGCCTGCTGGTGCTCCAGCACCGTGGCCAGGATGCTGCTGGTATTGTTACCGCCGAAGGCAACATCTTCCATATGCACAAGGCCAACGGTCTGGTGCGCGATGTGTTCCGCACCCGCGATATGCGCAATCTGCTGGGCAATGCAGGTATCGGTCATGTGCGTTATCCGACCGCCGGCAATGCCACCTCCAGCGCCGAGGCGCAACCGTTTTATGTCAATTCACCATTCGGCGTCGTGCTAGGTCACAATGGCAATCTCACCAATGCTGATCAGCTCAAGGAAGATCTGTTCCGCCTCGATCTGCGTCACGTCAATACCAGTTCCGACTCCGAAGTATTGCTGAATGTGCTGGCGCACGAACTGGTCGAAGTGGGCAACAGCCAGCGTCTCAGCCCGGAGCGTATTTTCAAGGCAGTATCCGGCGTGCATCGGCGCTGTAAAGGCGCCTATGCAGTGGTAGCAATGATTGCCGGGCATGGTTTGCTCGCCTTCCGTGACACCTATGGAATTCGCCCGTTGATTATTGGCAGCAGGCAGAGCGCCGAAGGCATGGAATACATGGTGGCCTCGGAAAGTGTGGCGATTGATGCGCTGGATTTCAAAATCATGCGCGATGTGGCACCCGGCGAAGCGATATATATTGATGAAGCCGGGCAGTTTCACAGCATGCAGTGCGCGCAACAGCCTCAATATTATCCGTGCATTTTCGAATACGTTTACCTGGCGCGTCCGGATTCGGTGATCGATGGCGTGTCCGTGTATGAGAGTCGGCTGCGCATGGGCGAGAGTCTGGCGGAAAAGATACGCCGCGACTGGAGCCATCTGCAGATTGACGTGGTGATCCCGATTCCCGATACCAGTCGCCCCAGCGCGTTACAACTGGCCAATCAGCTTGGCCTTGCCTACCGTGAGGGGTTTATCAAGAATCGCTATATTGGCCGCACTTTCATCATGCCGGGGCAGGCGATGCGCAAGAAATCGGTGCGTCAGAAACTCAACGCCATCGGTATCGAATTCAAAGGCAAAAACGTACTGCTGGTGGACGATTCCATCGTGCGCGGCACCACCAGCCGCGAGATTGTACAGATGGCCCGGGATGCCGGCGCACACCAGGTATTCTTTGCATCTGCGGCGCCGCCGGTGCGTTTTCCCAATGTGTATGGCATCGATATGCCGACGCGCCAGGAATTGCTCGCCACTGGCCGTAACGACGCGGAAATTGCCCGTGAAATTGGCGCGGATGCCTTGATTTATCAGGATATTGATTCGCTGATTGATGCCGTGCGCGAACTTAACCCGGATTTGTTGCATTTCGATGCGTCCTGCTTCAATGGAGAATATGTTACTGGCGACATCTCCGAAGCCTATCTGGCCTTGATTGAGTCCGTGCGCTGCAATCCAGGTATGAAAGACGGCAAGGACATGGATACCCTGCAGCTTGACCTTAATCTGGTCGCTGGCGGGCGCGGTGGTTGACGCGCTGTTGCGGGTAGAGCTATAGTCAATCCACACGCGCCGATTTGAAACAGCTTGCGGGCGCTTAATAAATTCAGCTAAAGCGGAACAACCCGTTCCAGCTTCTGGCTGAGCGGGTTTTTTATTGGAGACAGCATGGACGAAAATTACGATATTGAAACCCTGGGCGTGCGCGCCGGTATAGAGCGCAGCCAGTTCAACGAGCATAGCGAGGCGTTGTTCCTCACTTCCAGCTTCGTGTTCAACAGTGCCGCGCAGGCAGCGGCGCGCTTCAAGGGTGAGGAACCGGGCAATATTTACGCGCGCTTCACCAACCCCACTGTGACCATGTTCGAACAGCGTCTGGCCGCACTGGAGGGAGCGGAGCGCTGTGTCGCGACGGCTTCCGGCATGTCCGCCATCCTGGCCACCGTGATGGGGCTGCTGTCGGCCGGCGACCATATTGTTGCTTCGCGTTCCATCTTCGGTTCCACCGTGCAATTGTTCAACAACATCATGGCGCGCTTTGGGGTTGAGACGACGCTGGTGTCACCGACGGATCTGGACGAATGGCGCCGCGCCATACGCCCCAATACCAAGTTATTTTTCGTTGAATCGCCATCCAATCCACTGACTGAAATCAGCGATATCGGTGCGCTCGCTGCCTTGGCCAGGGAATGCGGCGCGCGGCTTGCAGTGGATAACTGTTTCTGTTCTCCGGCGCTACAACGGCCGCTGGAACTGGGCGCGGATATCGTGATTCATTCCGCTACCAAATACCTGGATGGCCAGGGCAGGGTGCTGGGCGGTGCTGTCCTGGGCAGCAAGGCGCTGATGGAAGGCGTGTTCACTTTTTTGCGTACTGCCGGCCCTACCCTGAGCGCATTCAATGCCTGGGTGTTCCTGAAGGGGCTGGAAACGCTCAAGCTGCGCATGGATGCGCATTCAGCCTCGGCACTGCAACTGGCGAACTGGCTGGAACAGCATCCGGGTGTGGTGCGAGTGTATTATCCGGGCCTGTCATCGCACCCCCAGCACGCGCTGGCCATGCGCCAGCAGCGCAGCGGGGGCGGCATCGTCGCGTTTGATGTGAAGGGAGGCAAGGAAGCGGCATGGAAAGTAGTGGACGCAACCCGCATGATCTCGATTACCGCTAATCTGGGCGATGCAAAAACCACTATTACCCATCCGGCCACCACCACACATGGCCGATTGTCCCCGGAGCAGCGCAGCGCAGCCAGTATCGGTGACGGTCTGTTGCGGGTGGCGGTCGGACTGGAATCGGTGCGCGATATTCAGAATGATTTGGCAAGAGGATTGGACGCTCTATGAACAAGCTGACTAAAAAACTGCTCTGGGTGGTACTGTTATGGCCTATGTTGGGATTGGCCGAGAACATGACGGAACTGGACTATCTCGATAAGGATCCTGGTACTGCGGCTTATCCCACCCGTATCCTGGTGAACAAAAAATTCATGCGTATGGATTCGGGCAAGGACGCCGGCGATTTCATTTTGATGGATCGCCGCACAGGCACGGTTTATAACGTGATACGGAGCGAGGCAAATATTTACCGCTACAATCCGCATCCGGTGACGCTGGCAAAACCCACGCCCTGGAAAATCCAGGAGCAAGTCAAACAGCTGCCGGGCAACACGCGTAAATTTACCCTCGGCGTCAATGGCAAGCCATGCATGGAAATCACAGCGACTGACAAACTTTTACCCGATGTCAGCTCAGCGCTTGCCACCTATCGGCAAACGCTGTCCTGGGTGGAGGCGTTAACCTGGCAGCGTACCCCCCCGGAAATGCGCGATCAGTGCGATCTGGCACAACATGTATTCGAGATTCGGCGCACCCTGCAATATGGGCTCCCCATCGAAGAGCTGTACGCCAATGGCCGCAGCCGCCGCTATGTTTCACACAGTACGCATGCATCGCAAGCGGCGTTGTTCCAGTTGCCGCCGAAATACAAAATGATTAACGCGGATCAGGTTCAGGGCAAGTGAGCGGATGCGCGCTGCAACCCTCTGCGTCGCAGCGCAGATAGCCCCCACCGTCGTACCAGTCCTGCAATACCCAGCGTTCACAGGCATGCCCGTCCACCTGTAAGTCGTGACGCGCGGGGCGGTGGGTATGACCATGAATCAGGCGTGGATAGCCGTATTCGCGCAGGATCTCGATCACGGCCTGATGATTGACATCCATGATCGCGGCGGTTTTTTCCTGTTTGGCGTGTTCGCTCTGGTTGCGTGCCTGCTGTGCCATGGTGTGGCGTTTTGCGAGCGGCTGTGCCAGAAAACCTGACTGCCAGGCAGGATCGCGCACCTGGGCGCGGAAAGCCAGATAGGCTGTGTCATCGGTGCATAGAGTGTCGCCATGCATCAGTAAGGTTGGTTGGCCGTATAAATCCATCATCGTGGGGTCAACCAGCAGACGCGCGCCGCTGGCATCGGCAAATGGCCGCGCCAGCAAAAAGTCGCGATTGCCGTGCATCAGGTATACGGTCACGCCGCTATCTGAAAGGCTACGTAATGCCTCAACAACACTGCGACTCAACGATGTTTCGTCATCATCC
>JANMKH010000341.1:0-10232 GCA_031371965.1 Sulfuriferula sp. | reverse complement strand
GGCGCTGAAACTGGCTGAGGAAGCCGAAGTGGATCTGGTGGAAATTGCCCCGCAGGCCAAGCCGCCGGTGTGTCGCCTGATGGACTACGGCAAGTTCAAATACCAGCAGAGCAAGCGTCAGCACGAGGCCAAGGTTAAGCAAAAGCAGATTCAGGTCAAGGAAGTGAAGTTCCGACCCAATACTGACGAAGGTGATTATCAGATCAAGCTGCGCAATCTGATTCGTTTCCTCGAAGAAGGTGACAAGGCGAAAGTGACCCTGCGCTTTCGTGGTCGTGAAATGGCGCACCAGGAAATCGGTTTGGCGCAGTTAAGGCGTGTGGAAGCGGACTTGGCCGAACAGGCCGTAGTCGAGCAGTTTCCCAAGATGGAAGGCCGGCAGATGGTAATGATGCTGGGCCCGAAGAAGAAGTAAACAAGGATTCTCGAACAAGCCGCAATGCAGCTTGCTCGATTGAAGTATTTTCGCTGAAATCCGGCGAAAACCATCCGGCGATAAAAGCCGCCGGATATGTCGCGGATGTCCGGGTTCCTAAATGTCTCGTTGTGAGACTGCCCGGCGTCTTGCCCAACAGGAGTAATGCAATGCCGAAGATGAAAACCAAATCGGGTGCGGCCAAGCGCTTCAAGGCGCTGGCGAATGGTGGCATAAAGCGCGGTCAGGCTTTCAAGCGCCACATTCTCACCAAGAAAACCACCAAGAACAAGCGCCAGTTGCGTGGCACGCTGATGGTCGATGCGACCAACATGCGTTCCGTTCGCGCCATGTTGCCCTACGCATAAAGGAGAAATAACATGCCAAGAGTAAAACGTGGTGTAACGGCGCGCGCGCGTCACAAAAAAGTTCTCGACCTGGCCAAAGGCTATCGCGGTCGTCGCAAAAACGTCTACCGTGTCGCCAAGCAGGCGGTAATGAAGGCTGGTCAATATGCCTACCGTGACCGTCGTCAGCGCAAGCGTCAGTTCCGTTCGCTGTGGATTGCGCGTATCAATGCGGCTGCACGTGAGTGCGGAATGCGTTACAGCGTATTCATGAACGGTCTGAAAAAAGCCGAAATCGTGCTGGATCGCAAGGTGCTGGCCGATCTGGCGGTGTTCGACAAACCTGCGTTCGCGCTGCTTGCCGAGCAGGCTAAAGCCAAATTGGCGGCCTAAAGCTGACTATCCTTCAAAAAGGGAGGCCGTCGGCCTCCTTTTTTGTGGGCGCTTCCAAAAATTCAATCAGGCATGGATGCATCATGTGTTGGTTGAATTTCTAGAAACGCTCTCCTGAGACAAATTACCATGCAAAATCTCGACCATATCGTCGCCGAAGCATTAGCGGAATTCGCGGCAGTCAACCAGGCAGTTGAGCTGGAACAGGCAAAAGCCCGCTATCTGGGAAAATCGGGTTTGCTCACTGAGCAATTGAAGCAACTCGGCAAGCTCCCTGCCGAAGAGCGCCCCGCTGCGGGCAATTTGATCAATCTTGCCAAGGAACGGATTCAACAAGCGCTGGAAGCGCGCCGCATTGCCTTGGCGCAGGCGCAACTGGATAGCAAGTTGGCGGCGGAAACACTGGATGTAACTTTGCCCGGACGCGGTCTCGGCACCGGCGGTTTGCATCCGGTCACGCGTACGCTGTCGCGCATCCAGGCACTATTTGCCTCGATCGGTTTCGAGGTGGCAGAAGGCCCGGAGATTGAAACCGATTTTTATAATTTCACCGCGCTGAATATTCCGGAAAACCACCCGGCACGCGCCATGCACGATACCTTCTACGTGGATGACAAGCACTTGCTGCGCACCCACACATCACCGGTGCAAATACATTATCTGCAGACTAATAAGCCGCCGGTCAAGATCATCGCGCCGGGACGGGTATATCGCTGCGATTCCGACGTGACCCATACTCCGATGTTTCATCAAGTCGAGGGATTGTGGGTGGATGAGGAGGTGAGCTTCGCGGCATTGAAAGGTGTACTGGCGGATTTCATGCAGCGATTTTTTGAGCGTGATGACCTGAAAGTGCGCTTCCGCCCGTCGTTTTTCCCGTTCACCGAACCATCGGCGGAAATGGATATTGCTTGCGTGATGTGCGGTGGCGACGGTTGCCGCGTATGCAGCCATACCGGTTGGTTGGAAGTACTGGGCTGCGGCATGGTGCACCCCAATGTATTGGGGCACGTGCATGTGGATAGCGAAAAATATCTTGGATTCGCGTTCGGCATGGGCGTAGAGCGGCTGGCGATGCTGCGCTACGGCGTGGACGATCTGCGCCTGTTTTTCGCCAATGATTTACGCTTTTTGAAACAGTTCAACTGATCCGTCAACATGAAATTCTCTGAACTCTGGTTACGCACTCTTGTGAATCCGGCGCTGGATAGCGCAGCGCTGTCTCACCTTCTTACTATGGCAGGGCTAGAGGTCGAAGCACTGGATCCGGTCGCAGCGGATTTTTCCGGTGTGGTGGTGGGGCAAGTGCTGTCGGTAGCGCCACATCCTGATGCGGATCGCTTGCGCGTGTGCCAGGTGGAGGCTGGAACCGGTAATCCATTGCAAATTGTATGTGGTGCACCCAATGTTTGTGAAGGCGCGCGCGTGCCGTGTGCCTTGGTTGGCGCCAGCTTGCCGGGTTTTGAAATCAAGAAAGCCAAATTGCGCGGTATCGAATCTCTGGGTATGTTGTGCTCTGCGCGCGAATTGGGTCTGGCAGAAGAAGCGGACGGCCTGTTGCTGTTGCCGGACGATGCTCCGGTGGGTAGCAATATCCGCGATTATCTGCATCTGGATGACAAACTTTATTCGCTCAAACTGACCCCCAATCGCAGCGATTGCCTGAGTGTAGTCGGCGTTGCGCGTGAAGTTTCCGCGCTGACCGGTAGTCCCTTGAGCTTGCCTCGGATTGTACCTGCAGCGGTCATCGGCAGCCTTACCCGCAGAGTGCAGGTGACAGCTAAACAAGCCTGCCCGCGTTATTGCGGACGCGTCATCAGTCAGCTCAATCGCGCAGCTCAAACACCGGCCTGGATGATAGAGCGACTTTCCCGTAGTGGTCTGCGCAGTATCAGTCCGGTCGTGGACATCACCAACTATGTATTGCTGGAATGGGGGCAACCCTTACATGCCTTTGATTTAGATAAGCTGGCTGGCGATATACAAGTGCGCATGGCCACGCCGGGTGAAACGCTGACACTGCTGAATGATCAGCGTGCGACACTGGAAGCAGACATGCTGGTGATCGCGGATGACAATGGTGTGCAGGCGCTCGCTGGCATCATGGGTGGTGCAGCCACTGCAGTAGATGACAACACCGCGGAAATTTTTCTTGAGGCTGCGTATTTCAATCCGGACGCGATTGCTGGGCGTGCGCGCCGCCTGGGTTTGTCCACTGATTCGTCGCACCGTTTTGAGCGCGGGGTGGACTACGCAGCCACGCGAAATGCGCTGGAACGCGCCACCGCATTGATATTTGAAATTTGCGGTGGCGCGGGCAGCGCAATCACCGAAGTCAGCGGCGATTTGCCGCAACGTGTACCGGTCGTGCTGCGCACCGCGCGCGCCAGTAAAGTGTTAGGCGTGGCGCTGAGCGACGCGCAGGTGGAAGGATTGCTGGGTCGCCTGAATTTTGACTTTCACCGCGATGGTGCAGCTTATCGCGTGACGCCGCCCAGCTACCGCTTTGACCTGAATATCGAGGAAGACCTGATCGAAGAACTGGCGCGGCTTTATGGCTACGATAATATCGTTGCGCAGGCCCCGGTCGCACGCCTGAGCATGTTGGCGCAGCCGGAGCAACTGCGTGGGGTCGATGCATTGCGCACCCTGCTTACCACGCGTGATTATCAGGAAGTCATTACCTACAGCTTTGTGGATGCGGCATGGGAAGCTGATTTCGCGCCCGGTGCCCAGCCTGTTGTGCTGAAAAATCCCATTGCCAGTCAGATGGGCGTGATGCGCTCAACTTTGTTGGGCGGCTTGATGGATGTGCTGCGCAATAATCTGAACCGGCGTCAAGACCGCGTGCGAATTTTTGAGAGTGGCCGCTGTTATCATCCAGCGGCCGATGGTTTCGATCAGCCGCAACGCCTGGCCGGGCTGGTATACGGCAATGTCATGTCAGAGCAGTGGGGTAGTGCAGCTCGGAACGTAGATTTTTTTGATGTCAAAGCGGACATTGAGGCCCTATGTTGGCCGCAGCTTGCACGCCTTGAAAAAGCGGTGCATCCCGCATTGCATCCTGGGCAGTGTGCCGAAATATGGCTGGATGGCGTCCATGCAGGTTGGTTGGGTAGCTTGCACCCACGGTTAATGCAACAATATGATTTGGCGACAGCGCCAGTTGTATTTGAACTCGCACTGCAGACATTGTTAACTCGGACGCTGCCCAGACATGGTGAAATTTCGCGTTTCCAGAGTGTGCGCCGTGATCTTGCCGTGATCGTCGATGAATCGATACCGGTCCAGGCTTTAATTGATGCGATGTACGCAGCACGCATTGAGGGCATTGCCGAGATAGCGTTGTTTGACGTATATCGCGGCAAAGGTATTGATTCTGATAAAAAAAGTCTTGCATTCCGGGTGCTGTTGCAAGATACTCAAAAGACATTTACAGACACTGAGGTGGATACCGCCATGGCGAATTTCACCGATTTGTTAAAACAAAAATTCAACGCACAATTACGTTCCTGAGGTAGTCATGACCCTGACCAAGGCAGAACTGGCAGACATGCTGTTCGAAAAAGTTGGACTAAATAAGCGCGAAGCCAAAGACATGGTGGAGTCGTTCTTCGAAGAAATACGCATCGCACTGGAAACTGGAGATACCGTTAAGCTTTCCGGATTTGGAAATTTCCAGTTGCGCGACAAGCCGCAGCGTCCTGGGCGCAATCCAAAAACCGGCGAGGAAATGCCTATCACGGCACGTCGAGTGGTGACATTTCACGCCAGCCAGAAACTCAAGTCGCAGGTAGAAGACGCACATGGCGGAACATCAGCCAACTAGTCAGCTGCCGCTGATTCCTGCCAAGCGCTACTTCACCATTGGTGAAGTCAGCGAACTGTGCGGGGTGAAGCCGCATGTGTTGCGTTACTGGGAACAGGAATTCGGTCAACTCAAACCGGTCAAGCGACGTGGTAACCGGCGCTACTATCAGCACCACGAAGTGCTGCTGATTCGCCGTATCCGCGAACTGCTTTATGAGCAGGGGTTCACCATCAATGGCGCACGTCATCGCCTGGATGTGCTGGCTACAGCCGACGCCGCTGAGACCGCACCAACCGTGACCAAATCAATAGCGGAATATACTGAACTGCGCCGCGAAATGATGGCGATTGTAGAGTTGTTGCACTTGTGATTTTTTGGCTTTTGCTTTGTCGTGCCGCTACAGACTCTGCTATAATCGCGGCCTTCGGGGCGTAGCGCAGCCTGGTAGCGTACTTGCATGGGGTGCAAGTGGTCGGAGGTTCAAATCCTCTCGCCCCGACCAGAACTAAACTCAGGTGCGACACCTTTTTAGAAAGTAATTCACGGGAATTTCAGAGTAATCGTCCACTATGCGCATTTTGTTGAGCAACGACGATGGTTACTTCGCACCTGGTCTCGCCATTCTGGCGGATACCCTCTCACAAATCGCAGACATTACGGTAGTCGCTCCCGAGCGGGATCGTAGTGGCGCCAGCAATTCGCTCACTCTGGATCGTCCGCTCATGCTGCGACAGGCGAGCACGGGGTTTTATTATGTCAACGGAACCCCTACAGATTGCGTGCATCTTGCGGTCACCGGTATGCTGGATCATCTTCCTGATATGGTCATTTCAGGAATCAATCACGGTGCCAACATGGGCGACGACACAATTTATTCGGGCACCATAGCAGCAGCAACGGAGGGTTTTTTACTGGGCGTACCATCATTGGCGATATCCCTGGCGAGCTATTCGGCGGGTAATTATGCTACCGCTGCGCGCGTTGCCAGTGAGCTCGCGCAACGCGTCATGGCACGTCCTTTTGCGGAGCCGCTGCTACTCAATGTGAATGTGCCGGATGTCCCCTACCAGGATTTGAAAGGCACCGAAATCACCCGGCTCGGGCGTCGCCACAAAGCCGAACCAGTGGTCAGATCAAGCAATCCGCGCGGCCAGACGGTGTATTGGGTAGGCGCCGCCGGTGCAGCGCAGGACGCAGGTAAGGGCACTGATTTCCATGCAGTGGCGAAAAAGCGCGTATCGATCACGCCATTGCAGATGGATCTCACCCAGTTCAGTCAATTGGCACCCCTACAGGTATGGTTGAAGGCATGAGCGTGACGCGTCACAGCGGTATTGGCATGACCTCCGAGCGTACCCGTGCACGCATGGTTGAACGTTTGCGAGCGCAGGGGATCAAGGACAATAACGTCCTGACTGCAATGGGGATGGTGCCCCGACATATCTTTGTGGATGAAGCATTGTCCATTCGGGCTTATGAAGACAGCGCGCTGCCGATAGGTTTTGGCCAAACCATTTCCAGCCCCTATAGCGTTGCACGTATGATCGAGGTGCTACGTGGTGGCGCTGATCTGCAGCGTGTGCTGGAAGTCGGCACCGGGTGTGGATACCAGGCCGCTGTACTGGCCAAGCTGGCTCGCGAAGTCTACTCGGTTGAGCGTATTGCCACGCTGCTTGGGCGCGCGCGGCGTACCATACGCGAATTGCGTATCGGCAATATCAAACTCAAGCATGGCGATGGGAGTGTTGGGTTAAAAGACGTAGCACCTTTCGATGGCATCATCCTCGCTGCAGCCAGTCCCATACTACCCCAGGCTTTATTGGAGCAATTGGCGGACGGCGGACGGATGGTATTGCCGCGCGGCATCGGTGAATCTCAGCAAATGGTGCTGGTCGAGCGCACGGCAGAAGGTTTTCAGGAGAAGGTTCTGGAAATGGTTCATTTTGTTCCACTATTGCCGGGAGTGCGTTGACGTGATGCTAATTGGCAAGCTTCGGTCCCCCGTTTATCTGCTTGCTGTGATCCTGGTCTTGAGCGGATGCGCCACGCAACGATCTGCACCCGTGGTAGATGGCACACGGACTGGCGCAAACGATATTGCCAAATCTTCAGTGAGCATTGCAAAGTTGCGCGGTGGGCGACCGGCTACCCATACCGTGCGAAAGGGTGACACGCTGTATAGCATTGCGCTGGAATATGGCCTGGACTATCGTGATCTGGTGAGCTGGAATGCATTGCCAGACAATTCCCTGATCCATGTCGGCCAGGTATTGAAACTGACTCCACCGCAGCCAGAGAATAGTGCAGTTCAAGCCACTTCAACAGAGTCAACGGTTCAGACCATTCCCCTCAAAATCGAACCGCTACCGCAGGCCCAGGCAGCAAGCAGCGCGGTATTGATCACTCAGCCCAAGGCAGTCAAATTGCCTTACTCCAACGCAGCCTTGGCTCAACTTGAGCAAAACGGGGCAGCTCAGCCAGCTCCTTCCGCTACACCGAGTGCAGCCCCTGGTATGGTAGCTGAAGCGACCGTTGTGCAACCCAAAGCGACCCCGGGAGCCAACCAAAGCAATGATAGCGGTATAGATTGGATCTGGCCGACACAAGGTCGGGTCATCGCCGGGTTTGACGAGGCCAAAAACAGCAAGGGACTGGATATCGCAGGTAAAGCAGGTCAAGCCATATTCGCCGCCGCATCAGGAAAGGTGGTATATAGCGGGGAAGGTTTGCGCGGTTATGGCAAGCTGGTTATTATCAAGCATAACCCGATTTATTTAAGTGCTTACGCACACAATCAACTGGTTCTGGTGAAAGAGGGACAGACAGTTGCAAGTGGACAGAAAATTGCCGAAATGGGTGACAGCGATGCCGATCAGGTCGAGCTGCATTTTGAAATCAGAAAAATGGGTAAGCCGGTTGATCCGATGACATATCTTCCCGGAGCACAAAAATAGCAATGCACAATGACAACGAGCAGGAAGACTACGCCGGTATCCCGGACGACAAATCCCAGCCTGAAGTATCCGATGTCGAGCCGGGGTTGACTGAGGATCTGCATACCGATGTGACGCAGATGTATCTCAACGAGATTGGTCATAACGCATTGCTCAGCCCTGTTGAGGAACGCCGCCTGGCCGAGCTTACCCGAGCGGGTGATTTTGATGCCCGCCAGAAAATGATCGAACACAATCTGCGACTGGTGGTGAATATCGCCAAGCATTACGCCAATCGCGGGCTGGCGCTACTGGATCTGATCGAGGAGGGTAACCTCGGACTGATTCATGCCCTGGAAAAATTTGAACCGGAACGTGGATTCCGGTTTTCGACTTATGCCACATGGTGGATAAGACAGAATATCGAGCGCGCCATCATGAATCAATCGCGCACCATCCGCCTGCCGGTGCACGTTATCAAAGAACTCAATGTCATTTTGCGCGCGCGTCGACATCTGGAAAAGCATGGCGCCAGCGACCCGAGCGACGAAGACATCGCGCATCTGGTCGGGCTGCCGATTGAAGAGGTGCGACGCATGCTGCGTTTGAATGACCGTGTGGCATCGCTCGATGCTCCGCTCGATATTGATCCCAGTTTATCTATCGGAGAGGCCATTGCCGACGACAACAGTGAATTGCCGGAAGATATGCTCGAGCATGCGGAAACGGAAACTTTCGTGCGCCTGTGGCTGAGAGATCTGAATGACAAGCAGCGTTGGGTAATTGAGCGACGTTTCGGACTGGGTGGACAAGACGTACACACTTTAGAACAGCTGGCTGAAAGCCTTGATGTCACCCGTGAACGCGTGCGCCAAATCCAGATGGAAGCCCTGCACCAATTGCGGCGTATGCTGAAACGCAACGGCGTTAACAAGGATGCGCTGTTGTGAACAGGTATGCTTGACTGGCAGGCGATCGATACCGTCCTGCTTGATATGGACGGAACCTTACTGGATCTGCACTTCGATAATTTTTTCTGGCGCCAGCATGTTCCGCGGCGTTATGCAGAATTGCATGGCATTCCGCTGGCCGATGCGCACGATGATCTTGCCGGGCGATACCAGCGACATCTCGGTACGCTCAACTGGTACTGTGTGGATTTCTGGAGCCGCGAACTCCAGCTCGATATCGCCAGGTTGAAAACTGAAGTCCAACACCTCATTGCAATCCATCCGCAGGTTCCTGAGTTTTTGCGGGCCATCCGCGCTGCCGGCAAACGCATTACCTTGGTTACCAACGCTCATCATAAAAGCCTCACCTTGAAAATGCAGTGCACTCGTCTCGATATCCATTTCGATGCGATGATTACCTCTCATCAGATCGGCCTGCCCAAAGAGCATCCGGATTTCTGGCACGCGCTACAAAGCACTGAACTTTATGATCCGGCCAGAACACTGCTGGTGGATGACAGCTTGCCGGTATTACGCGCAGCTCAAACTTACGGCATTGCGTATTTGCTTGCGATATACAAGCCGGACAGCAAAGAAGGATGCAAGGATGTGGAAGAGTTTCGTGCGATAGCGGGTTTTGATGACATCATGCCATGAGAATTACAGCCGATCGTCGCGGATCATGCGCTCATGCCGATCAATAGGCCCATCACCACGCGTCGTCCTTCCGCCACAAGGATATTGTAAGTGCGACATGCTGCACCGGTGTCCATGACTTCGAGGCCAATACCTGCGTTGGTCAGGCAGGCAGATAAACGTGGGTGGGGAAAGCGCAATGATGCGCCGGTGCCGAGCAAGGCGATTTCCGGTTTGAGAGCGAGGAGTGCCTGAAAATGATTTTCATTGAGTTGGGCGAAATCGCCTACACGCCAATCCTCAATAATTTCGTCCGGCGTGACGATCAGGCTGGGTGCATCATAACGCTGACCATTGATATTGACAAAGTCGTTGCCATAGCCTGTGAACAGGTTTAGACCTTCGGGTTGGGTGAGATGGAACTTCAAGCTGGTTCTCCAATTGCGGCGGGGGCTTGCGCTCGGGTAAGATTATACATTTTGAAGCTGGTGCAGCAATGCGCCGCCGTTCGGAACCCATCCGAAAAAGATTATTACGGGCCATCACCTTGAAAATTACAGAGGCACCCATGCTGCGACCGGTACGCAAATCTTCCAAGCTGGAAAATGTCTGTTATGACATCCGCGGTCCTGTGCTTGCCCGTTCCAAGCAGATGGAGGAGGAGGGGCAGCGCATTATCAAGCTGAATATCGGCAATCCGGCGCCGTTTGGCTTCGAGGCACCCGAAGAAATCATCCAGGATGTAAT
>JANMKH010000329.1:0-2021 GCA_031371965.1 Sulfuriferula sp. | reverse complement strand
CTCACCAGCCTGCTGCCTGGAAACTCGCAGGCAGGATACCTGATTCCGGTTGATGACAGCGATTATCAACAAGACTTGCATGTGGGTGCAGTCTTGCTCAACAACGCACCGATTATTGTGGATATTGGCAAGCTTGGTGATGGCATGCAATCAAGCGGGCCGGGTTACTATACTGCTGCAAGCTTCACCACGAATTCGGCTGCAGTGGGCGGCAACAGTCTCGATCTATCGATTAACCACGAGCTCCACGCAGCGACTAACAACAATTCATCCACCGCCTCGTTTGATATAAAAACGCTGGTGAATCTGGATGGCTACATGGGTGATGGTGGCAAACTCAGCGTTTACGCATCCGCCCCGGTTAATTTCGGTGTCGGGCTGCGCATCAATGCTGATCATGACCAGGCATTAGGTGATTTGGTACGAATCAAAGCATCTGCGTTGTATAACGCGTTTGACAACGGCGCGGTGATTGGTAAATCCGGCTACACGTTCATATCGTTCTTTTTGAACAATAAACACGTCGGCACCTTCAGCGGGACAGTAGATGAAACCAGCTTCCTTGCCCACGTTGGTGACACCGTTCAACTGTTTGGAAGCGGTCAATCCAGAATTAGTGTCGCCGATGCAAGCTTTGCCCGTGGCGACAAGGTCACCGCATTTCAATCCAGCGCCATGAAAGTCTCGTTCACGGTTACCCCCGTGTCCGAACCCGAAACTTACACCATGAAGCTTGCCGATCTTGATCTGTCAGAAGCAATGGCGAGTTGATGCAAGGCAGGCGACCAAGAGGCTGCACCGTTGCCATGAAAGGCGAAAATGGTGCGGTCTTTGGAGTACATTCAATTTCGATTCGAAGGTCAGTTAGTCGTCGAGATCCTCTGCCTGGTCACGCTTATCCAGACCGTGTTTTTCGCCAAAGTAGTACAAGCTCATCAGATCACCCATAGCGAATGCTGTGGTTGACTTCAGCCAACTTGCCTAGACGATCTGTTCAACAATGAGGTAGCTGCAAAACCCGCCATCCCTGCTGAATTATTGGATTGAGAAGCGGGGTTGGGCGTCGCCATTGCTGGCAGAATGTGAGTTATCAAGACACACATAGGACGCCCGCCATGGATGCTACACAACGCGCTGGACTACTGCAACGGTGGTCAGTCGTGCAGGAAGAATTGATCCCCGGGCTGGGGCGGGAAACTGAAGGGCTGACGCCCCGGCTCGCGAAGCTGATCCACACCCTGGAATGGGCGCGCATCGAAGAATTCGTAGCGGCGTGGCATGGGATTGGACGCCCGCCAGCGGATCGCAGTGCCCTGGCTAATGGATTCGTGGCCAAGTCCGTGCTCGGGCTGACCACTACCGTCGCGCTGATTGAGCGTTTGACGATAGATCGTGCCCTGCGTCGCATCTGTGGCTTCTCGCGTTGGAAGAAGCTGCCAGACGAGGCCACCTTCTCCCGCGCCTTTGCCGAGTTTGCCAAGAACCGTCTGGCCGAGCGCGTGCATGAAGCCCTGATCAAAGCCCATCTTGGGGAAGAACTGATCGGCCACATCAGCCGCGACGGCACCGCCATCGAAGCGCGCGAGCGCCCCGCCAAACAGAAAGAAGCTCCAGTTCCGACGCCCGGCCAAGCGCATCTGCCGGAGACACCCTCACCCACAGTGAGTCCAGCGCCAAAAGATGTGCCTGCGAAGCGCGGTCGTCCGCGCCGTGGTGAAACGCGCAAACCCAAGCGCACCCGCATCGCGTGGCAACGCGGCCACACCCTGGCGCAGATGCAGGACGAGCTGCCGCGCGCCTGTGACCGCGGCACCAAGTGCAATGCCCAAGGCTACAAGGTGAGCTGGAACGGTTACAAGCTGCACATCGATACCGCTGATTGCGGCGTACCGGTTGCTGCCATCCTCAGCAGCGCCTCAATGCATGACAGCCAAGCGGCGATTCCCCTGTCGCACCTGAGCGCTATGCGCGTGACGAACCTCTACGACGTGATGGATGCGGCCTATTGCAGCACCGAGTTG
>JANMKH010000326.1:0-1852 GCA_031371965.1 Sulfuriferula sp. | reverse complement strand
CATTCGCCAGCCCGATGTCACGCGGGCCCGCCTGCTGGAAGCGGCGTTCGCTGAAATCCACCGCAACGGCTACCAGGCAGCCAGCCTGACCGATATTCTGGCAGCGGCGGGACTCACCAGGGGCGCCCTGTATCACCACTTTGCCGACAAGCAGGCGCTGGGACTGGCGGTGCTGGATGAAGTCATCGGCGCGTACATCCTGCACAACTTCGTTACCCCGCTTGCCAACGCCCCTGCGCCGGTGGCCGCGCTGCTACGGATTCTCAACGAGATCGGCAGCGCCGCCTGTGATGCCTCGATTGCGTTGGGTTGTCCGTTCAATAATATGCTGCAGGAAATGAGCGGCGTTGAACCCGCCTTCCAGGCGCGCCTGGCGCACTGGCTGGGGGTGTGGCAGAGCGCATTCGCCAATGCACTGCAACGCGCACAGGGTAACGGTGAACTCCGCGCCGATGTGGATTGCGACGCCGCCGCACTGTTTATCATCGCGGGCATGGAAGGCTGCATGAGCCTGGCCAAAAACCACCAGTCCGCCGCCACGTTGCGCCAGTGTGGCGGCCAACTTATTTCATATATCAACATGCTGAAAGCCTGACACCATGACCGATCCCGTCCAGCGCCCACGTACTCTCGTACCGCCACCACTGGTCTATGCCGTCGGTCTGGTCGTGTCGTGGTGGCTGGAGCAACGCTTCCCGCTGGGTTTCGGCGTTACCCCGCTATTGCATACGCTGGGCTGGATCGGCTTGGGGCTGGGTGGCGCACTGATGCTGTGGGCGGCGTTCACCATCTGGCGCCATCACACCACGGTGAACCCTTACAAAGGCGCATCCGAACTGGTGACCAGCGGACCTTTTGCATTCTCGCGCAATCCGATTTATCTCGCCGACGTGGTGATCTATCTGGGCGTGATGCTGCTTATTGGCAGCTTTTGGCCGCTGGTATTCGCGCCGCTAGTATGGGTCATCATGCGCTACAGCGTGATCGCCCACGAAGAAGCTCACCTGCGCGCGAAATTCGGCGTGTCCTATAACGGCTATTGTGCCCGTGTGCGGCGCTGGATTTAACGCCCCCATGCGCGCCATTTTCATTCCCTTAGTGTTACTGCTCGCCCTGTCGGCATGCAGCAAGCACGCCCAGCCACCTGAACCATTGCGGCCGGCACTGGTATATACCGTAACCGCAGCCGGTAATAGCCAGGCCGGTGTGTATTCCGGCGCGGTACACGCACGCCACGAAGCGGATCTGGGCTTCCGCGTCGGCGGCAAGGTCACGGCGCGCCTGGTAGACCTGGGCAGCACGGTCAAGCCCGGCCAGATTCTAGGCCGGCTCGACCCGCAGGACGCGCAGTTTGCTACTGCCCAGGCGCGCGCACAGCTGGCCGGAGCAGAATCGGAAGTCGCCAATGCCGCCAGCGATCTGGCGCGCGCGCAAAAGCTGGTGGAACAGAAATTTATCAGCCAGGCCGCGCTGGATACGCGCATCAATGCCGACAAAACGGCACGCGCCAAGCTCGCTGCCATGCGTGCCCAGCTCAACATCAGCGCCAACCAGTCGCGTTACACCGCGCTGACCGCCGATGCGGCAGGGGTGGTGACCGCCGTCAATTTCGAAGCGGGACAGGTAGTGAGCGCCGGTCAGCCGGTGCTGCGCGTGGCTTACGCGGGCGACAAGGAAGTCTGGGTGCATGTGGGTGAGGCGCAGGCACGCCAGCTCAAAGTAGGCGCGTCCGTGTCCGTATGGCTGTGGTCGGCGCCTGGCAAAACCTACACCGGGGTGATCCGCGAAGTGGCCCCCGCAGCAGACGAGAACCGCACCTATCTGGTAAAAGCCACGCTCAAAGACGCCGATG
>JANMKH010000324.1:0-3663 GCA_031371965.1 Sulfuriferula sp. | reverse complement strand
ATTTCCAGCGCACCTGGTACGGTGGCGAGAAGCATGTTGCCGGTTTTCACGCCACGCTTGATCAGTGCGGCGCTGCAAGCCGCCAGCAGCCCCTCGCAAATGTCCATGTTGAAGCGGCTCATGACGATGCCGATGCGCAACGCGCCGCCGTCGAGATTGGGTTCCAGTTCGGGAATATTGTCGTAGCCTGCCATGATTTATTTCTCCTGATAATCCTGTTTGGATTGCATGTATTGCCGGTGCAATGGGGGGCGGGTTTAAGCGTTCTCGTCGTAGCTGGTCACTTCCAGGTCGAAACCCGCCAGTGACGGCATTTTGCGCTGGGTCGCCAGCAGACGCATTTTGCCTACGCCGATGTCTTTCAATATCTGCGCACCGATGCCGTAATTGCGCGCGTCCCATTTTTGCGGAAGCCTGACATCGGCTTCAGGCAGGGCGCGGGTGAGCAGTTCTGCTGCGCTCTCCGGGCGGTACAGCAGGACGACAACGCCTTTACCCAGCGCAGCGATTTTTGCCAGCGCCTGATTGACGCTGTAGGCGTGGGTGCGGCTGCCGACTTCGAGTACGTCCATCACCGATACCGGCTCGTGGACACGTACCAGCGTCTCGCTGGCGGCATTGATTTCGCCTTTGACCAGGGCCAGGTGGGTGGCACCGGAGATTTTTTCGCGGTAGGCGACGAGCTGGAATTCGCCGTAAGCCGTCTCGATAGTGCGGCTGCCTGCGCGTTCCACCAAGCTTTCATTCTGGCTGCGATAATGAATCAGATCGACGATGGCGCCAATTTTCAGGCCGTGGATTTTGGCGTATTCCAGCAAATCCGGCAGGCGCGCCATGGTGCCGTCGTCCTTGAGAATTTCGCAAATCACTGCGGCGGGTTCCAGCCCGGCCAGACCGGCCAGATCGCAGCCCGCCTCGGTGTGGCCGGCGCGAATCAGCACGCCGCCGGGTTGGGCGCGCAGCGGAAAAATATGGCCCGGCTGGATGATGTCGGTAGCCTTGGCGTGTTTGGCGACGGCGGCCTGGATGGTGAGCGCCCGGTCGGCGGCGGAAATGCCGGTCGTCACCCCGGTGGCGGCTTCGATGGAGACCGTGAACGCGGTGCTGTAAGGCGTCTGGTTGTCAGCCACCATCTGGCGCAATCCCAGTTGCTTGCAGCGTTCGTCGGTCAGCGTCAGGCAGATCAGGCCGCGTCCGTGCGTGGCCATGAAGTTGACTGCTGCGGGGGTGGCAAATTCGGCTGCCATCACCAGATCGCCCTCGTTTTCGCGGTCTTCCTCGTCCACCAGTACGACCATTTTTCCGGCTTTCAGGTCGGCGATGATGTCTTCGATAGGGCTCAGGCTCATGTTTGGTCTCGATAATTAAGAATGCGTTCGGCGTAGCGCGCCATCATGTCCACTTCCAGATTGATCCGGCTGGCAGGTTGGAGCGCATGCAGATTGGTATGTTCCAGCGTATGCGGAATAAGGTTGATGCTGAAGCGGTCACCGTCTACGCGATTAACGGTGAGACTGACGCCGTTGACGGTGGCCGAGCCTTTGGTGACGATGAATTTTGCCAGTTCGTCCGGTGCGCGGATAAGCAGCTCGAAGCAGTCGCCCACCGGGTCGAAGCGCAACACTTCGCCGACGCCGTCGACGTGGCCGGATACCAGGTGCCCACCCAGACGATCGGCCAGGCGCAGCGCCTTTTCCAGATTGACCAGGCTGTGTTCGGGAAAGCCCACCGTGCAGCGGAAAGTCTCTGCCGATACGTCTACCGAAAAGCTCGTCGCATCCAGATCCACGACGGTCAGGCACACGCCGTTGCAGGCGATAGAGTCGCCCGGCGCCACATCGCTCAAGTCCAGATCGGCGGCGTCGATCAGCAGACGCGCATCGGCATTTCTGGCTTGCACTGCCGCGACCTTGCCGACTGCCTGAATAATGCCTGTAAACATCTTAAGCCTCGTTAACCTCAAATTGTGCGGTGATGCGCATGTCCGTACCGACCAGCCGCATGTCGCGCAGCACCAGTTTGCGGCGCGCCTCCATCTGCGCCGGTTCGGGCAGCGCAAACAGGCCGCGCGCCGTGTCACCCAGCAATACCGGGGCGACGTACATTACCCATTCGTCCACAAATCCCGCCGCGATCAGCGCGCCATTGAGTGTGGCGCCGGCTTCGGTCATCACTTCATTGATCCCGCGCTGCGCCAGTATGGACAACAGTGCACCCAGGTCAACCTGTCCTGCATCACCCGGCAGGCAGCGGATTTCTGCGCCGGCGGCTTCCAGCGCGGCCATGCGCCGGGCGTCCGGTTCGGCACACGCAATCAGGGTCGGAGCGCCACTCAGTATATTCGCCGTCACCGGGGTTTGCAGACGCGAATCGACGATGACCTTGAGCGGCTGGCGTGTGGTTTCTACATTGCGCACATTCAATGTCGGGTCATCCGCCAGCACCGTGCCGATACCGGTCAGAATGGCGCATGAACGCGCGCGCAGCCGGTGCACGTCGTGGCGCGCCGGCGCGCCGGTAATCCATTTGCTGGCTCCGCCGGATAACGCCGTTTTGCCATCCAGCGAACTGGCGGTCTTGATGCGCAACCAGGGATGCCCCATGGCCATGCGCTTGATAAAGCCCGCGTTGAGTTCACGTGCCTGCATTTCGAGCAGGCCGCATTCAGTGGCTATCCCGGCCTTCTGCAGCAGCGCCAGACCGTTGCCCGCCACCTGCGGATTGGGATCCTGCATGGCGACTACGACGCGTGCCACGCCTGCGGCTATCAACGCCTCGGCACAGGGCGGGGTGCGGCCATGGTGGCTGCACGGCTCTAACGTGACATAGGCCGTGGCGCCGCGCGCCGCGTCGCCGGCCTCGCGCAATGCGTGGATTTCGGCATGCGGCTGCCCGGCCTGCTGGTGCCAGCCGCTGCCTATCATTACCCCGTCTTTGACAATGACGCAGCCCACGCGCGGATTCGGGCTGGTGGTGTACAGGCCGCGCTCAGCAAGCTGCAACGCGTGTGCCATATGGATGTAATCGGTCTGCGAAAACACAGTTTATTTGTCGAAGTCTTTGAGTACGTCGCGGAAATCGTCCACATCCTGGAAGCTTTTGTACACCGAAGCAAAGCGGATGTAGGCGATCTTGTCCAGGCGCTTGAGTTCGTTCATCACCATCCCGCCAACCTGGCGCGCGGGCAGTTCACGCTCGCCCAGCGACAGCACTTGTTTGACAATGCGATCAATCGCCGCATCCACATATTCGGTTGGCACCGGGCGCTTGTGCAGCGCGCGGCGAAAGCCCTCGCGCAGTTTTTCCTGGCTGAATTCCTGACGCACGCCATTGCTTTTGACCACCTGCGGCAGGCGCAGCTCTATGGTTTCGTAGGTGGTAAAGCGTTTGTCGCAAGACGTGCAACGGCGCCGCCGGCGAATCGAATCGCCGGCTTCGGAGAGGCGCGAATCCACGACCTGGGAGTCGAACGCGCTGCAGAACGGACATTTCATGAAGGCTGTTTAATAGCGGGTAGGTAAGTAATAGTCAGCGGCGTGCAGCCGGGTTTGGCTACACGCCAGCAGTTCATCCATATACCGGATATTTCTTGCACAAGGCTTGCGCGGCAGTGGCTACGCGCGTAATGACCGCTTCGTCAGCCAGCGCATCGAGCACGTCGGC
>JANMKH010000274.1:0-12621 GCA_031371965.1 Sulfuriferula sp. | reverse complement strand
ATTACCACCAGCGACCGCCCGCCTACGGGGTAACCTTGCCCAGCCTTATAACGCGCAATCTCCGGCGTACCCGTTGCACTGATGGTGTCGAGCAGCACATCCCAATAGTAATGTCCGTCGAATTCCGGTAGCGTAAAAGCGATGTCCTCATGGTGCGCATTGATCAGCATTAGCAGGTTATCGTCCGTCAGGACGTTTCCACGATCATCGGTTTCAAGTAGCGTATCACCGGCAAAATACACACCCAGGCAACGCGAAAACGCCTGCGCCCAGTCGCTCTCGCTCATTTCTATTCCATCCGGATTGAGCCAGACAATATCCTTTACTTCGCCGCCGCGAATCGGGCGCCCGTGGAAAAAATAGCGACGCCGCAATAAGGGATGGGCTTTGCGCAGGCTGATAATGTCCCGGGTGAATTTCAGTAAGTCCTGATCCTGCGGTTGTAGATTCCACGATAGCCAGCTGATTTCGTTATCCTGGCAATACGCATTGTTGTTGCCATGTTGGGTGCGCCCCATTTCGTCGCCGGCAACCAGCATCGGAACGCCTTGAGAGAACAGTAGAGTAGCCAGGAGGTTGCGTTTTTGACGGGCACGCAAGGCGTTGATTTCCGCATCGCCAGTCTCTCCCTCGACACCACAATTCCAGGAATGGTTGTTGTCGTTGCCATCCCGGTTTTCTTCCTGGTTGGCCTCATTATGTTTGTCGTTGTAGGTCACCAGATCATGCAAGGTAAATCCATCGTGCGCGCTGATGAAATTGATGCTGGCATGCGGTCTGCGCCCGCTACGTTCATACAGGTCGCTGGACCCGGTCAGACGTTGCGCCAATTCTCCGATCTGCCCCCCATCGCCTTTCCAGTAAGCACGGATATTGTCGCGGTAACGATCATTCCATTCCGCCCAGCCGATGGGAAAATTACCCACTTGATAACCACCCTCACCCAGATCCCAGGGTTCGGCAATCAGCTTGACTGTACCGAGTACCGGATCCTGGCTGATCGTGTCGAAAAACGTGCCGAGCCGGTCCACTTCATGCAACTCGCGCGCCAGTGCGGACGCCAGATCGAAGCGAAAGCCATCCACGTGCATTTCCTGTACCCAGTAGCGCAGACTGTCCATGAGCAACTGGAGTACGCGCGGGTGGCGCATGTCGAGGGTGTTGCCGCAACCCGTGTAGTCCATGTAATAGCGCCGATCGTCTTCCACCAGGCGATAGTAGGAGGCATTGTCGATACCTCGAAAAGACAGCGTCGGCCCCAGATGGTTACCTTCAGCGGTGTGGTTGTAGACCACGTCAAGAATGACCTCCATGCCCGCTGAATGCAGCGTTTTCACCATGGTTTTGAATTCACTTACGTGCCCGCTGGCCGAGTAACGTGAATCCGGCGCCATGAAACCGATGGAGTTATAGCCCCAGTAGTTTCTCTGTCCGCGCTCGATCAGATGACGATCGTCGAGAAAAGCATGCACCGGCATAAGTTCGACCGTTGTGACACCCAAACGCTTGAGATGCTCTATGGGAGGCTCCATGGAGAGGCCCGCGTAGGTGCCGCGAAACTGGGTGGGAACGTCCGGATGCTGCATGGTGAATCCCTTGACGTGCATCTCGTAGATCACCATATCGTGCCAGGGAATACATGGAGGCTTGTCGTTACCCCAGGTGAAGGCCTGATCGATCACCCGGCACTTCGGCATCCCGCTGGCGTTGTCGCGACGGTCGAAAGACAGGTCCGCGTGCTTGCTGCCAATGCGGTAGCCGAAATGGGCGTCGCTCCAGTTTGGAGTGCCCACAATATCCTTGGCGTAGGGTTCAATCAGCAATTTATGCGGGTTGAAGCGATGCCCTTCCTGCGGACGATAGGGGCCATGCACCCGATAACCGTAAAGCAAGCCGGGGCGCGCCTCGGGCAGATAGCAATGCCAGACCAGGTCGCTGCGCTCTTTCAGTTCGATACGCTGCACCTCGCGCCGTCCTTTGGGATCAAAAATACACAGCTCGACTTTTTCAGCATGCTCGGAAAAAAGAGCAAAATTTACCCCTTCGCCGTCCCAGCTTGCGCCACGCGGATTGGGCCGGCCTGGCCACACCGCAGTGATGGGCTTACTCATGAATTACCTCCGGAAGAAGTGCCTTCGATAGCAGGTACAAGTTATTCATCTCAAGAATATCGACTGGTGCTCAGCTCATCACCTCTGGACACTACGACCAGCCCGGATTCGGAAACATGGTAGCGCGCCCGATCGGCATCACTGTCATAGCCAATCTGCGTCCCCGCGGCAATGGTGTTATAGCGATCCACGATAACCCGGCGCAGCCTGGCGCCCTTACGGATGATGGTGTAGTCCATAATGATGCAGTCTTCCAGCTCCACATCTTCTTCTATCATTACTTCACGCCTGATGATGGAATTGCGGATCGAACCGCCCTTGATGATCGCACCGGCCCCGATCAGGCTGTTCTTGATTTGTCCGTCAATAATTTTGGAGCTGGGGCCCTGGTAACCGCTCGAAAAAATTCGCCATTTTGGATTGAAGATATTGAAGCGTGGCTCCAGCCCCAACAAATCCATGTGGGCCGCGTAGTAGGCCTCAATCGTACCGACATCGCGCCAGTACGCCGGTTCCTCGTAAGCGTGTGTACCGGGAACGCGGTTGGTGGAAAAATCATAGGCATAAACTTTATGACTGCGTATCAGGCGCGGCAGAATATGGCGTCCAAAATCATTCTCGCCACGTTCGCGCGCTTCCAGTAACGCCTGCTTGAGCACCTCGGTATTAAACAGATAATTCCCCATGCTGCCATAGGCGCAATTCGAGCGCCCCGGCATTGGCGCAGGCTGCTCGGGTTTTTCAATAAAATCGCTGACGCGCCCGTCATCATCGGCAGTAATGACACCAAACGATGATGCCAGACCTAGCGGAATGGGGATGGCTGCCACGCTGACATCGGCACCATTGCGCTGGTGAAAGCCCACCATTTGCCGCACGTCCATACGGTAGATATGGTCCGCACCAAATACCGCGACCATATCCGGTGCCCTGCTCCCGATCAGATTAAGGTTCTGGTAAACCGCATCAGCCGTGCCCTGAAACCATTCGGGCCCTTCCCGCATCTGTGGCGGCACGACGGTAACGAACTGGTCAGGAATCGCGTTCGACAGAGTCCACGCATGATTGACATGTTCGATGAGCGATTGCGACTTGTATTGAACCAGCAGATAGATCGAGCGGATGCCTGAGTTCACCAGATTGCTCAATACGAAATCCACGATACGGAAACGCCCCCCAAATGGCACGGAGGGTTTGGAGCGAACTGCCGTCAGCGGGTACAAGCGCGAGCCTTCACCACCAGCCAGCACAAGAGCCAGAATGGTGGGCGTTGAATTCATGGTTTCTCCTTCTGATTGATTATCAAGTTTTAATTTCTGGTACAGCGCAGATTTGCCGTGGCTGGTGAATGCCGCGGCTCCTCCGTCAGCCTTGGGCTGCTTTCGCTCATCAAGTTATTGACGCGCACTATTCTTTGTCTGAAATGGATTTTTTCGAGCGCTGCGGCCACCATCGTTCCAGCAGTTCCGCAGCCCGGTGCTGACTGCCGATTCCGAATGCCAGCGCAAGGGCCAGCACCAAGCCCGCCAGCAGGATCAAAAAGGTCAGCCGTACCAGCTCAGTGGCTACCTGCACCTGCTCGAGCGCGATCAACACCACGAACACCATGATTGCGTAACGCGCCAGCCGCCCCAGCATCTCGGCATCCGCAAGACCCACGTTCTTGCCATACGTGGTGATGGCGTTGTCGATGAAGCGGGAAAAGTATGCGCCGAAAACCAGCACCAGCACCGCCACCATTACCTTGGGAACAAACATGGCGATACGCCCGACGAGCTCGGTTACCAGAGCCAACCCCAAACTATTGAAGGCAATCATCAGCGCGGTCAGGATGACCAGCCAGTAGACCAGCACGCCAAGAATATCGATGGTGTCAGTCTTGGCACCGCCTTGCTGCAAAAAGCTGTCGATACCGGCCCGTTCGGTCACTACATTGAAATTGATCGATTTGAGACCCTTCACCACTGCCAGCTGGATTGCCTTGGCAAGCAGCCATCCACCCAGCAAGATGATGACCGCGATGATCAGCTTGGGCAGAAATTCGCCCAGCTGGATAAGAAATGCCCGCACCGGTTCCAGTACCATACTTACCTGATCCATAATTCTCTCCTGATTGTATTGAGCGCTATCGTTCTGCAACTAAAATCTGTCAAAGCACCTGACCCAAAGCGCCCTGTGCGCCATTTAGCGGTCTGTCCAACAGTTCCAAAATGCCATGCAGCGGAATGCTCGCCCAATCCGGGCGGTGATCCAGTTCGTAGCGCAGCTCATAAAACGCCTTTTCCAACAGGAACAGATCAAGCAAGCTGCGCAGGGATTGCGGTGTTGCATACAGGTTTGTACCGCGCACAGCTGCCACGTAGGCAGCGAGGAACACACGCCCAACCTCTGCCTCCCACGCTCGCACATAAGGCTCCAGCGCTCCCAAATCCTCGGGGCGCTCCGCGCCAACTTGTGCGAGTGCAGAATAAGCTGCGTAATTGAACGATCGGAGCATGCCGGCCACGTCCCTCAATGGCGTGTGTTTCTGGCTGCGCTCGGCGATCGGGCGCGCCGGCTCGCCTTCAAAATCGATAAACACGAAGTCGTTCTGGGTGAGCAGCACCTGCCCAAGATGAAAATCTCCGTGGTAACGTATCTTGAGCGCCTGCATCGATTCCCTGGCAATGGCTACGAGACGTTCCGCGATGGCACTACGCCGTTCAAGCAACTGGTTGACAGTGTTTCGCACAGGCTCGGGCAGAACATCGCGCCGCTGCTCCAGGCGAGCCAGCGTCGTCTCCATCTCCGCATGCACCCGTTGATTCCAGGCTGCGAGATCGGCTGCGACAATCGGCTCCGGATCGAAAGCCGGATTGCCCGTAGTCAAGGCCAGGGCTTTGTGCAACTCCCCGGTACGCTGGCCCAGCGTACGCATCAGCACCAGATAGGCGCCATGCGCTTGCTCTGGTGGCCCCGGGGCAACCGCAGTCGCGCAACACTCTTCGAGGAAACGCTCCAGGTAACCTGCCGTATAGCTCCAGCAATCGCCCTGGTTTTCGACATAGCCCTGAAGCAATGCCAGCGTCATGGCTTTGCCGTCATTGGCGAGATACTCCACCGCGCCGGCCACCGGCACCGCATTGGGAAATTGCGCCACTTCAGTGAGAAAACGCCCCATTTCCAGTTCCGGATTCGTCCCCACCTGCAAGTGCCGGTAGCCTTTCAAAAATAACTGCTCACCCAGCACCACCGCAGTATTGCTGCCCTGCGCCCCTGGCGCCCGCACTGGCAGTGTGACCGCTTCTGTCCCGGCGAGCGCGGAGAAGGCTGCGGTAGGCGAGAAGCGAATACTGCCTTGCTCGCATGCCAAAGTATCCCGAGTACCGATGGCCTGCACCAGCGCGCGGCAAAACACCTCGTCTGCGAATGCATCGGCCAGAATGCCGACGCGGGCCTGCTGACGCACTTTGGCCACGGCAACCGGCAGCATCGTGCGCAAACGCTCCTCGCCGCCGTTCTCCCAGCCCAGCGCAAGCGGTAAGAAACAATCCTGTGTCGCACCGGCCGCATTTTCCACCCTGAACATGGCTATCAGCCATTGGCCATCTCCACTGCCCCATTCAGCATGGTCGAGCATTGCCACACGCCGCATCGCTTCGCCCTTGGCGCCATACCAGCGTTGTGCTGCGACGAAACGCGGCAGCGCGTCGTCTTCGAGCTGGCTACGCACCTTCTCCGCCATGGCGATGCGCCACGGCACCACGCGATCGCGGAAGAAGCTATGCCAGCCGTCGAACAGCACCAGCATTGGCAATTCCTCGGGGGGCAGGCGTTCCTCGTGCCATGCCGGAACCTGCTCACCGCTGGTCAGCCGGAACCAGTAGAAATTATGTCCGGGCAAGGTGAGAAAATAGGGTAATTCACCAACCGGCGGAAAAGCTGCACGCCCCATCAATTCCACCGGCACGTATCCCTTGTAGGCAGACAGATCGAGTTCGACCGGTTGTGCAGCACGCGACAGGTTGGACACGCAAAGGATGATGTCGTCCTGGTATATTCTGAAATAGGCGAGTATTTTGCGATTGCCGGGGTGTAAAAAAACCAGCTCGCCGCGTCCGAATGCCTGATGGTTTTTGCGCACCGCCAACACCCGCTGCATCCAGTTCAGCAGGGAAGCACGCTCGCGCACCTGCGCCTCGACATTGACGGCTTCATAACCATATATCGGGTCCATGATAGGCGGCAGATACAGACGCTGCGGATCGGCATGCGAGAAGCCGGCATTGCGATCCGGGCTCCACTGCATGGGCGTGCGCACGCCATTGCGATCGCCCAGGAAAAAATTGTCCCCCATGCCGATCTCGTCACCGTAATAGATAATGGGTGAGCCCGGCATGGACAGCAGCAAACCATTCATCAGGCGGATTTTGTCGGATTCATTGTCCATCAGTGGCGCCAGCCGGCGCCGGATGCCGACATTCACGCGTGCGCGCGGATCGCTGGCATACATCTGGTACATATAGTCACGCTCCTTGTCGGTGACCATCTCCAGAGTCAACTCGTCGTGATTGCGCAAAAAAATGGACCATTGGCAGGTCGCTGGAATATCCGGCGTCTGGCGCATGATTTCCACGATGGGATGGCGGTCTTCCTGGGCGATGGCCATATACATGCGCGGCATCAGCGGAAAATGGTAGGCCATGTGGCACTCATCGCCTTCACCGAAGTAGTCGCGCACATCTTCCGGCCACTGATTGGCTTCGGCGAGAAACACGCGATTCTGGTAATGCTCATCGATCACGGCGCGCATTTGTTTGATCACGGCATGCGTTTCGGGCAGGTTTTCGTTTTGGGTGCCCTCACGCACACACAGGTAGGGAATCGCATCCAGGCGCACCCCGTCCACGCCCTGGTCGAGCCAGAAACGCATCAGCTTGATGACTGCCTTCACCACCTGCGGGTTATTGTGGTTGAGGTCGGGCTGATGGGAGAAGAAACGATGCCAGTAATAAGCCTGCGCTTCCTCATCCCAGGTCCAGTTGGATTTCTCCGCATCGGTAAAGATGATGCGCGTCTCCGGAAATTTCAGGTTGCTATCGCTCCACACGTAAAAATCACGTTTGCTGGAACCAGCAGGTGCCCGGCGTGCCGCCTGAAACCACGGATGTTGATCCGAGGTGTGGTTAATGACCAGCTCGGTAATGACCTTGAGGCCGCGTCGATGGGCTTCCTTCACGAATTGCTTGAAATCGGCCATGGAGCCATAGTCGGGATGGACGTTGTGATAATCAGCGATGTCATAGCCATCGTCGCGCATCGGAGACGGGTAGAAGGGGAGCAGCCAGAGCGTGTTCACCCCTAAATTCTGGAGATAATCGAGCTTCTGAATCAGTCCGCCAAAATCGCCGATACCATTATTGTCGCTGTCAAAAAAAGCCTTGACGTGCAGCTCGTAAATCACCGCATCTTTATACCAGAGCGGATCTTGCATCCATTGCGTATTGTCCCCGGGCGTTTTTTTAATCTTGCTGGATTTTTTTTCGCTCATGGTCATTTCTTACAGAAAATAATCGAAGTCGCGTTCGGTACGTACACGACGACGTAGCCTGAAAATATGCGCAGGCGCTACATGAGGCTTGATTTCAACGTAATTGCGCGCGCCATTCCATAAAAAGCGCGCGTCTGTCAGCAGATCATGCACCTGATAGGGGTGCTGCGCGTCCAAGCGCAATTCTTCCAGCGGCAACGTCACCCAGCCGGACTGGGTATGATGCGGATCCAGGTTGGCAATCACCAGGATGACTTCCTTGTTGTCCGGCGTTGTTTTGGTGTAACAAATCAGGCTGTCATTGTCGACATCAAGAAAATTCAGACGGTGATCCTGTTGCAGTGCGGGACTTTCCCGGCGTATGCGGTTCACCCGTGCAATAAAATCCTTCAGGCTGTCAGCGCGGTCAATATCCCAATGACGCACTGCGTATTTTTCGGAATTGAGATATTCTTCTCCGCCTGCATCGCGAGGCGTTGCTTCCATCAACTCGTAAGCCGGTCCGTAGATGCCATAACTCGCCCCCAGCGTCGCGGCCAGCACCAGACGCACCATAAAGGCAGGCCGACCGCCAAATTGCAAATACTCGGGAAGGATATCGGGCGTATTCGGCCACAGGTTGGGACGGAAATATTCGCGCACTTCAGTGCGGGTAAGTTCGGTGAAATAGGTCTCGATTTCGCTTTTCGTGTTGCGCCACGGGAAATAGTTATAGGACTGACTGAAGCCGAGTTTGGCAAGGCGGTAAATCATTTTCGGACGGGTGAACGCTTCCGCCAGAAAAATTGTTTCAGGATGATCGCGCTGCACCTCACCAATCAGCCATTCCCAAAACGGAAACGGTTTGGTGTGCGGATTGTCGACCCGGAATATGCTCACTCCCTGACTGATCCAGAACCGGAACACATCCAGCAATTCCTGCCATAGCCCGGTCCAGGTATCGGTTTCAAAATTAAACGGATAAATATCCTCGTATTTCTTGGGCGGATTCTCGGCATATTGAATGCTGCCGTCCGGCCTGTGGCGGAACCATTCCGGATGTTCATGCACATAGGGATGGTCGGGCGAACACTGGAAGGCGATATCCAGCGCGATGTCGATACCCAGTTCACGCGCTGTGCTCACCAGGCTGCGAAAATCGTCCAGGCTGCCCAATTGCGCATGAACCGCTTTATGTCCGCCATCTGCCGCACCGATCGCCCACGGGCTCCCCGGGTCAACCGTGTCCGCCTGCAGCGTATTATTCGGGCCTTTACGCTTGGTCAGACCGATGGGATGAATGGGCGGCAAGTACACCACGTCGAACCCCATCTCGGCCACAGCAGGCAGTCGTTTTTCGCATTCGGTAAAAGTGCCGTGATGCATGCCGGCACCCAGGCATGAGCGTGGAAATAACTCATACCAGGTGCTGTAAAGCGCTTTGACACGTTCCGCCCGAACCGGCAATTCAAGGGGGTAATGCGTGGCCAGACTACGATCCGGATATTGTGTCATCAGACGCGTCAGCGTTTCAGTCATCGCCAGCTGCTTGCCTGCATCCGGATTGGCCGCCTCCATCTCTCCCGCATAGCGATATAGTTGCCTATGATCCTCGCCGCTAGCGCGTTGCGCAGCCTCGCCAATCAGCCTGGCGCCGACCTGAAGCGCCACCGCGATATCCTGAGCGTCCTTACGACGCACTAATTCATGCCGCCAGGAAAGGAAATGATCGACCCAGGCGGTAACGCTGTAGAAATACCGACCCAGTTCGGTAATCGGGAATGAAGCACCCCAGCGATCACTGCCAAGCGGTTCCATGGAAATTTCGCGCCAGTCGGTTTCCGTTTCGTGCCGGCAACGCAACACGCATCTCAGTGCATCGTGTCCGTCGGAGAAGGCGTCTGCCTCGACTGCTACTGTCTGGCCAATAACGCGTTTGATGGGAAAGCGTCCCGCATCGATTTCCGGTTGCACGTTTTCGATGACCACGCGCTGCCTGCCATCCAGTTTGGGTACGCTTTTCACGCATTGCCCCCTTGCTTGAAGTACAGCACGCCAAGAGGCGGAAGGCGCAAGGTCAGCGAATGGTACATATCCCCGGCAGCCACCGGCGCTGCCTCCCTGCCGCCGAAGTTGCCCACGCCGCTGCCGCCATATAGCTCGGCATCACTGTTGAGCACCTCTTGCCAGTAACCGCCGACGGGTACACCAACCTGATAGTTTTCGCGCACGATGGGGGTAAAATTGCATACCACCAATAACATATCTTCCGGGTTGTTTGCGTGGCGCACAAAACTCAACACGCTTTTTTCCCCATCGTTGCAATCCATCCATTGAAAGCCGTCCGGGCTGAAATCTTGCTGATAAAGCGCCGGTTCACTTCGATAGAAGTGGTTGAGGTCCTCGACCCAGCGTTGCAAACCGGCATGGTGCGGATATTGCAGCACAGACCATTCCAGGCTCTCCTCGTGCTGCCATTCGCGCTTCTGGCCAAATTCGCAGCCCATGAACAGCAGCTTTTTGCCCGGATGCCCCCACATATAGCCATACAACGCGCGCAAATTGGCGAACTGCTGCCATTCGTCGCCGGGCATTTTTCCGATGAGCGAACCCTTGCCGTGCACCACCTCATCGTGTGAAAAAGGCAGTATGAAGTTTTCCGAGAAGGCATACCAGATGCTGAAAATAAGCTGCGCGTGATGGTATTTCCGGTGAATCGGATCTTGTGAAAAATAGGCCAGCGTGTCATGCATCCAGCCCATATTCCACTTCAGTCCAAATCCCAAACCACCGGTATAGGTGGGACGCGACACCATGGGCCAGGAAGTGGATTCTTCAGCGAATGTCTGCGTATCAGGATAATCGCGATAGACCGCTGCATTCAGATCGCGTAAAAAAGTAACCGCGTCCAGATTTTCGCGGCCGCCATAACAATTGGGAATCCATTCACCCTCTTTGCGACCATAGTCCAGGTAGAGCATCGACGCCACGGCGTCCACACGCAGGCCGTCGATATGATATTTATCCAGCCAGAACAGGGCGCTACTGGCCAGAAATGCACGCACCTCATGCCGGCCATAATTGAAAATCGAGCTATGCCAGTCCGGGTGATAACCTTGACGCGGATCGGCATGCTCGAACAGAAATGTTCCGTCGAAGTGCCCGAGACCGTGCGCATCATCGGGAAAATGCGAAGGCACCCAGTCGAGAATGACGCCAATACCCTGCTGATGCAGGGCATCCACCAGAAACATGAAATCCTGCGGCGTACCATAGCGCGCAGTGGGTGCAAAATAACCCGTGGTCTGATAGCCCCATGAACCATAGAAAGGATGCTCTGTCACCGGCATGAATTCGACATGGGTAAAATTCATGTCAGCGACATAATTCGGCAACCACTCTGCCATTTCACGGTAGGTGAGGGAGCGGTTGTCATCTTCCGGCACCCGACGCCAGGAGCCCAGATGCACTTCGTAGATGGTTGTAGCTGCGTCCAGCCGGTTTTTTTCACCGCGCTGTGCCATCCATGCAGCATCCCCCCACGCATAATCCAGATCCCACACCCGCGAAGCTGTTAGCGGTGGTGCTTCCCAGTACGGCGCGAAGGGATCGCCCTTGTCGGCCATTTTCCCATCGGCGGAAACAATACGGTATTTATAACTGGCTCCATTCCTGACATCGGCAATGAAGCCTTCCCAAATACCCGACCCGTCATTGCGCAGACGCAGCGCATTCAGGCTGGCATCCCATTGGTTGAATTCACCGATCACCGAGACCGCGGATGCATTGGGTGCCCAAACCGCGAACCAGATACCTGATACGCCATCCACGGCCATGGCGTGCGAGCCCAGTTTTTTATACAAGCGAAAATGGCTGCCTTGTTTAAACAGATAGATGTCATGATCCGTCAGTGCAGCAGCGGGCAGAAATACTGCTTCAGCATGATTTGTTAGTGATGACATTGGCACACCTTCGTTGGATGGGTTCCTTTTAACCATATAGGACAATTTGACCAATACATAGCCCGAAAACATTTAATGCCATGAATTTCTGATTGGATTTAGCGTTTATCCCTCGTAAAGTCGGCATCCAGGCCTGCTCACATTTTTTTCTTGTGGATGTCAAAATTACCAAGGATTGAAAATGAGGAAGGTTCAGGAATTTGCATTGAAACACTTAAGGCCGAGCATTTAATTTGGGCTTTGAAACGCGCCTATTCAGCCATAGTATCGATAGGCTGTCTCGCAGTATGTGCGGTCGGACACAAACAGGTAATGTTTGTTTGAATACCCAAGTCTTCTGATCACAAGGAGATGAAACCAGAATCTGATCCTAAAAGCACTGCTTGTAACGCCTGCCTGCACTCAATACACTTTAACGAATAACCGACCCTACGCCATGTCCGACTTCGCGCAGCATCTAATCCGCTGGCAACAAACTTACGGCCGCCATCACTTGCCCTGGCAGAACACTCACGATGCCTATCGCATCTGGCTGTCAGAAATCATGTTGCAGCAGACTCAGGTCAACACAGTGATTCCGTATTACCTGCGTTTTCTGGAACGTTTCCCCGACTTGGCTCGGCTCGCCGATGCCTCCCAGGACGAAGTGCTCGAGCTATGGAGCGGACTCGGCTATTATTCGCGCGGGCGTAACCTGCATGCGGCAGCGCAGCGGGTGTGCGAGCGCCATGGCGGTGCATTTCCCGCGCGGATCGAGGATATCGTCGCCTTGCCGGGAATCGGGCGTTCCACCGCAAGCGCTATCGCTGTTTTTGCTTTCGGCGCGCGCAGTGCCATTCTCGACGGCAATGTCAAGCGAGTCCTCACGCGTCATTTCGGCATCACCGGCCATCCCGGGGAAAGAAAAGTGGAAACCCGCTTGTGGCAACTGGCCGAATCCTTGCTGCCCACCCACGAGGTGGCGACCTATACCCAGGCGCTCATGGATCTGGGCGCCACGGTATGCACACGTTCCCGCGCTGCGTGTGACCACTGCCCG
>JANMKH010000272.1:0-2170 GCA_031371965.1 Sulfuriferula sp. | reverse complement strand
TTCAGCGTGCGCGACTGGCGTGCCTGGAGCTGGCCAACCGCACAAGCACTGTCTTCACAGCATCCCATGACAAATTAACCGTCAAATTCGGCAATATCGCCAGGCTTGCGCAGCATCTTGTTGACTTCTCCGGCGTGCAGTTCCTCCGCAGCGATGAGTTCGCGCGCGTATTCTTCCAGCAATACCGATTTCCCCTGCGTCAGTTCAAGTAACTCGTAGTACGTGCCCAATGCCGCCTGCTCGTGTTCCAGCGATTCGCGCAGGATGGCGCCGATGTCGTGCTGGTGGGTCTCCAGCAGCGGGCCGATAGCCAGCGAGGGATGGCCGCCGAAATGGGTGATCAGCTCGCCGGCGCGACGCGCATGCAGCAACCCTTCATCGCCCTGTTCGGTGAGCCAACTCACAATCGGGATGCGGTTATAACCGAAGATCATCAACGCGTAATGGGTGTAGCGCACCACGCCGGCGAGCTCCAGTTCCATGATGCGGTTGAGCAGCGTAATGGCTTGTTGCTTGTCCTGGGTTTGCATGATTTTCTCCTTGGTGAAACGCCGGTCACCCGGCGGGACGGGAAGCCCTGATTGGCCATGCCTGTACACTAAAAATGGGCGCGGGCTTCCCGGACTTACACCATTACTCTAGAACATATAGCCCACACCCAGGTTGAAGCGGTCTTTCTTATTGTCGGTTTTGTAGTTCTGCCAGTCGGCTTTCAGCACCACTTCACGGCTCAGGTTGAAGTTGGCGCCAGCTGTCACGACGGTCTCGTCATTCAGCGGATTAGCCGTATAGCCCGCATCCACGCTGCCCTGGGTATTGTAGCGCTCGTAGCGCACAAACGGACTCAAGCGCATGTCACCCTTTTTCCATACATGGTAGGCCGCCTGGCCGTACCAGCCATAGAACGACTTGGGCGCGGCATTACCGGAGCCGGGCGCAATGCCCGCGGCATTGTTGATGGCCAAGGTATCCCCCAGCGTGCCGCGCGCGTACAGCGCCTGCAGTTCGAGGTCGCCCACGCTGTATTTGCCGTGGATATCCCACAGGGTCATGCGCGCATCCTTGCCTGCCAGGAATGAACTGGACGTAGCGCCTACGCCGTTCTGGGCGGTATTGCCGCTGAACAGGCCGGTACCGATACTCCAGCCGGGTTGATGGTAATTGAGGCCCGCATACAGCGCGAGATCGTTGGCGGCAGCCTTGAAGCCCTCCGAGCGCATGCCGCGCACGCCGCTGCTCGCGCCGGCGTATTTGCTGGCATCCAGGCTGGTGGCGATACCCGCATTGTATTCCAGCGCGTTATCCAGAACGCGGCCCTGCAAGCCAAAGCCCAGCTCGCGCCAGGTGGAAGGAATAATGCGCGATTCCACTTCGTTACGCTCGACCCCGTAGAACGTGGGGGGTTCGTGGGTTTCATTGAGAAAGCCGAGCGGCATCAGCATCAGACCGGCGCGCAGGTTGGCGGAAGGGGTCAACCCGTATTCAAGATAGGCCTGTTCCATGGCCAGTTCGCCCTGTCCGGATTCCACCAGCGCGTGTTCGACTTCCAGCTCGGAATACAGGCGCAATCTGTCGTTGAAGCGGTGGCCGAAGAACAGCACGAAACGCCGCAGGTCGGCCTGGTCCTTGACCGAACCATCGCGATAATTGTTATACACGGCTTCGCCATAACCACCGATGGTGGTGTCATCCGCGCGCGCCGGCGCGGCACTGGCAACGGCTACTTTGACGGCGTTGTCGACCTGCTTTTCGCGCGCGGATTTTTCTTCGGCCAGCTGCTGCTTGAGCGCCGTCATTTCCTGTTGCAGCTGATCGAGCTTCTGCTCCAGACTGCTGGTGGATGATTCAGCGTGAACGTTGAACGAAAGCGTGATCAGCGTCGCCAGAAGCGCCGGTTTTAACTTGGGGTGGTACATGGTTTTTCCTTTCGGCAGAGCAAGCGGTGTTCGGCTGGCTGGCGACGCTGAAAGGCGTGGTGCTGGCTGGCGGGTTGAGAGATGTATCTGGAGCAGATACGGGCTTAAAAACGGTTTGCGACGCGGCGCGGCCGCGCCGGATATGCAACACCAGCATCAACGGCAACGCCAGCCCGACCACCCAGTGCAGCAGGGGCAGCCAGGCGGCGTTGGCATCGGTGGCGAAGTAATACAGCGCATAGCCGGTCAGTGAC
>JANMKH010000249.1:0-4590 GCA_031371965.1 Sulfuriferula sp. | reverse complement strand
CAGCGGGTGGTCGTGTCCCTGTACCACGATCAGGCGATTCTCCGGCAGGTTTTTGCCTGCCACAAACCAGGCTTCTCCGGCACCGCCTATCCCCAGCCCCTGGCGTTGTCCCAGCGTATGGTACATCAGGCCCTGGTGGCGTCCGACCACGCGCCCGTCCGGCGTGCACATATCACCGGGCTGGATCGGCAAATAACGTTGCAGGAATTCACGAAACGGGCGTTCGCCGATGAAGCAAATGCCGGTGCTGTCTTTTTTGGCGAAATTAGGCAGCCCGGCCTCCTCGGCGATGCGGCGGACTTGCGGCTTGGTTAACTCGCCCAGCGGGAACATGGATTTGGACAGCTGCGCCTGATTGAGACGGTACAGAAAATAGCTTTGGTCCTTGGCAGTATCCACGGCTTTGAGCAGTTCATAGCGCCCATCGACCTCATGCAGCCGCGCGTAATGGCCGGTGGCGATGCGTTCCCCCCCCAGGCTCAGGGCATGGTCGAGAAACGCCTTGAATTTGATTTCCGCGTTGCACAGCACATCTGGATTGGGCGTGCGTCCGGCCTGATATTCACGCAGAAAGTAAGTGAATACCCGATCCTTGTACTCGGCACTGAAATTGACCGCCTCCACCTCCAGGCCGATGACATCGGCCACTGCCAGCACATCGAGAAAATCCTGGCGCGCCGGACAATGCTCGTCGTCTTCGTCTTCCCAGTTTTTCATGAACAGGCCGGTGACGCGATAGCCTTGCTGTTTGAGCAGCAGCGCGGTGACAGCGGAATCCACGCCGCCCGACATGCCGACGATAATATGCGGCTTAGACATCGGGGGAGGCGCCTTTGAGCCAGTCTTGCAAAGGGTAGATGAAGGCTGGCTGGCCGTTGTCATAAAACCACGAATCCACGGCGTATTCCTGCTGGGTAGTGCGATCCACAATATGCGCTGTCCAATGTAGGTTGACGATCGGGTAGGCACGTTCCGCACGGCGGCCCAGTACAACAGCGCGCATCATGCGTAGTGGGTCAACAGCGCCAACGGATAGCGTTTGCCGGCCAGGTAATCTTCCATACAGCGGATTACCAATGGACTCCGATGGCGGTTTTGCTGCGCGCGCATCTCCTCCGGGGTTCGCCAGACAGTGCGCAAAATGCCTGCGTCGAGAATACGATCGGGCTCGCTGCCGATAATTGTGCCGGTGAAGGCAAAACGCAAATAAGTGCGGTCCCGCCCAGCCTGATGCCACTGATAAATTCCCAGCAAGGCATCCGGAACAAAGTGATAGGCCGATTCTTCCAGTGTTTCGCGTATTGCCGCAGCAATCAGCGGCTCCCCCGGGTCAAGATGACCAGCGGGCTGGTTGAACAAAATCCCGTCATCGGTTTGTTCTTCGACCAGCAAAAAACGACCATTTTGTTCGATTACGGCGGCAACGGTTACGTGGGGTTTCCAGATCATGCGAAGCAAGATGTAATGAGAGTTGCCTGCAATTTTACCGCAAAGTCTGTTGGCTAGCCCCCGGTTGCCGACATGAAACGCACTATCTTGTTCGGTTGTTCGCGGAATTCATGGCGTTCCAACTCGACATCGGTCGCCCTGCTGCGCAGCAGGGACGAAACTCGAATTCAAGCAAGCGGAAATAACTGCAGGCGGGGTTCCACTTCCGCTATCGACTCGAAATCCCGGTCGTCGTGGAGCAAGGGCACCTCGTGTTCCAGCGCAATACGCGCCACCAGGCAGTCGTGTGGACTGCGCGGAGTGAAGCCTCGCTGGCGACAGCGCATGTACAGTTCTGCCGCCGCCTCCCAGGTTTCGACCGGATGGGCAGGATTGAGGAAAGGCAACGTGCAGAAATAGCGCTTGAGCTTGGCAAAGCGCTCTGGCGAAGCCGCGCCTTGTAGAATTTCTTGATAAATCACTGGCGCCAGTGCGGCCTCGCGCCGGGGCAGTAGCTCGCGCAACGCATGCGTCTGCGGGGTTTGCACGTTGCGCAGCAAGTCGATCCAGACCGAACTATCAACCAGGATCACGGCGAGCACCCGCGCGCGCACCCATCCCCGAGCGCACGGCGCGCACGTCGTAGTCTGGTGCGATCATGTCTTGCCCCACCAGGTCGAGAATGTCTTTCTGCCGGGCCGAAGTCACCAGCCGTCGCAAGGCGAGTTCCACCACTTCGCGTTTGGTCTTGACACCAGACAGCTTCATGGCATCCGCCACCAGTTGGTCATCGAGCACAATATTGGTTCGCATATACACCTCCTGATGTGTATCATAAAGGTAAGTCACTCCTGGGTAAAGGCTTCGTCTCCTATTGCCTTCTCGGATGCAAATTCACACGGAGCGTAGCTAGCCCCCGGTTGCCGACATGAAACGCACTATCTTGTTCGGTTGTTCACGGAATTCGTGGCGTTCCGGCTTGAGTTCCAGCGCTGCACGGATGGCGTTTTCCAACTCGACATCGGTTGCCCCGCCGCGCAGCAGGGGACGAAACTCGAATTTTTCTTCCTGCCCCAGGCACAGATAGAGCGTGCCGTCCACGGACAGACGCACGCGGTTGCAGGTCCCGCAAAAATGTTGCGAGATGGGGGTGATGAAGCCCACAGAAAACTGTCCGTCCGGACTGCCCAGATAACGCGCCGGCCCGCCGCCTTGAAATGCCGTATCGACCAGGCCGAAACGCGCCTGGATACGCGCCTTGACTGGCTGCAGGTCGAGATACTGGGTATTGCGGCCGGTGTCGCCCATCGGCATCGCTTCGATCAGGCGCAGCACGAAGTTGCGCTCCATGCAGAACGCAACCATGGCGTCGATCTCGTCGTCGTTCACACCGCGCATTGCCACCATGTTGATTTTGATCGGGGCAAAGCCCGCCTGTTGCGCACTGGCCAGGCCCGCCATGATCTTGTGCAGTACGTCGCGCCCGGTGACGGCCTCAATGCGTTCGGCGTGCAGGGAATCCAGGCTGACGTTCAGCCGCGTGACACCCGCAGCCTTCAGCGCAGCGGCGTGTTTGTCCATCTGGGTGGCGTTGGTGGAAAGCGATAGATCTTCGATACCTGGCAGGCTGGCAATACGCGCGGCGAGCGCGGGCAAATCGCGGCGCAGCAGGGGCTCACCGCCGGTGATACGCACACGTTTCAGGCCCAGCCGGGCAAACGCGCCAAGCAAACGCTCGATTTCATCAAACGTGAGCCAGTGTGCGGGCTCCTCAAAACCCTTGAATCCTTCCGGCATGCAATAGCTGCAGCGCAGGTCGCAGCGGTCGGTCACCGACAGGCGCAGATATTCGATGCGGCGACCAAAACGGTCGGTAAGATTGGGTATGAGCGTAGCAGACATGGCTTTGCAGGCAGTCGTTATGTTGTATAGAATATAACGCTATATGAGGTCAAAATCAAAGAAAAATCGCGCATGAAAATCTTGGGCTTGGCGGGCTGGAGCGGTGCCGGCAAGACCACGCTGATCGAGAAGCTCATCCCGTTCTTTGTGGCGGACGGGTTGAAAGTGACGCTGATCAAGCAGACGCACCACGATGTGGACATCGATCAGCCGGGCAAGGATAGCTGGCGCGCGCGCCAGGCCGGTGCACATGAAGTGCTGCTCGCATCCGGTCAGCGCTGGGCGCTGATGCACGAGTTCCGCGACGGCGCAGAGCCGGGTTTGCAGGATCTGTTGGCACGCCTGGCGCCAGTGGATCTGGTGCTGGTGGAAGGCTACAAGCGTGAGGCCATTCCCAAGCTGGAAGTGCATCGCAGCGCCAACAATCAGCCGTGGCTGCACCCCGGTGATGCGGCCATCGTGGCAGTTGCCAGCGATGTGGCGCCGCCGGGCGGAATACAGCGTCTGGATTTGAATGACGCGGCCGCTATTTATCGATTTATCCGAATGACCGTAGGAGTTTGAGGTGCTGACTGTAAGCCAGTTATTGGAAGAATTACTCAAGCGCGCGCGCGGGCTGATGCAAACCGAGGCAGTGCCTGTCGAACTGGCGCTGGGGCGTGTGCTGGCGCAGCCGCAGGTAGCCACGATCAGCGTGCCGCCGCTGGATAACAGCGCGATGGATGGTTATGCCGTGCGTGCTGTCGAATGTGTGCCGGGCGCGCTCCTGGCGGTCTCGCAACGCATTGCTGCCGGGCAGGTGGGCGGTGCGCTGGCAGCCGGCAGCGTGGCGCGGATTTTCACCGGCGCACCGGTGCCGCCGGGAGCCGATGCGGTGGTGATGCAGGAGCATTGCACGCTGGACGGCGACAAGGTGCGGATTAACCATCAACCCAAACCCGGCGAGCATATCCGCCGCGCCGGGGAAGACATTCGCCCCGGCAACACCATCCTGGCTGCAGGCACGCGCTTGGGTGCCGCCGCGATGGGACTGGCCGCGTCGGTGGGTTTGGCTGCGCTGCCGGTGTACCGGCGCCTCAAGGTGGCCAGTTTTTCCACCGGCGACGAACTGGTGCAACCGGGAACAGCGCTGGGGGCAGGGCAGATTTATTACTCCAACCGTTAGACCCTGGCCGGCTTGTTGCAGGGCCTGGGCTGCGAATGGCTGGATCTGGGCAGCGTGCCCGACACCTTGGCGGCCACGCTGGCCGCACTGCAGCG
>JANMKH010000226.1:0-3301 GCA_031371965.1 Sulfuriferula sp. | reverse complement strand
GCGACCGGCGCACTGCTGCTATTCGGCGCGGTACAGACGACGATGATCGGCCATGGCCTCTGGGCCGGAGAGCGCCTGCGCAGACTGCAACTCGTCGGACTTGTGCTCGCTTTCGGGGGAATTGTTGGCCTGTTGCTGCCGGGTCTTTCGGCACCGCCCCTGTATGGTTCCATATTGATGTTGGGTGCCGGGGTGGCGTGGGGCGTCTATTCCTTGCGCGGGAAAGGTGCGGGTGATCCCGCCAGCGTAACAGCGGGCAATTTCCTGCGCGCTGCACCGATCTCGGTAATACTGAGCGCACTCATGCTCAACGGCGCCTCATGGGATATTGCCGGATTCTGGTACGCGGTTTCTTCAGGCGCGCTGGCTTCCGGAATAGGCTATGCCATCTGGTATACCGTATTGCCGGCATTGAAAGCCACGAGTGCCGCCACCGTGCAACTGAGTGTTCCGGTCATTGCGGCGTTGGGCGGCATCATGTTGCTTGGCGAGCCCTTATCCCTGCGCCTGGTATTGGCCTCGCTGGCTATTCTCGGCGGAATCGCTCTGGTCATTCTTGAAAAACAAAATGCCATCTGACTGATGCGCGACAGGAGGTTCCATTGAAAGACACCCTGCAACCCGGCATCCGCTACGAACACAAGTTCATCGTGCCGATATCGAAAACCGTACCGGCGCTGTATCCGGAATCGGCGGAGTTTGTGGCGATGCCTGAAGTCTTTGCCACCGGTTTCCTGGTGGGTTTGCTCGAATGGGCATGTATCAAGGCGATCAACCCGCATATTGATTGGCCAGACGAACAAACGGTCGGGACACACATTGACGTAAGCCATGAAGCCGCCACGCCACCGGGCCTTGAGGTCACCGCTACCGTAGCGTTGATCGCTGTCGAGGGAAGAAAACTTATTTTTGCCGTGGGGGCTCACGACGGGGTGGATTTAATTTCTAAAGGACGGCACGAACGGTTCGTAATCAACAGGGAACGGTTTACTGCGAAGCTGGGTGAAAAAATGCGGGGCAACAATTAATTAGGCCGCGACTGGCTGCGCCGACACAGCGCAGTAATTCATGGGCTCGCCAGATGAATCTGTCTTGCGTAAGCAAACGAATCAATCAGCACGTCAAACTTAACAAGTCACTTAATTCAATCCAACAATAGGCCCGGCTCATGAGACATATCTCCCAGATCATTTTTCTCCTCCTTTGTGCCATTGCGGTGACTACATCTTCTGTCGCACAGAGTCTGTACAAATCCATCGGGCCTGACGGGAAGGTTGTCTACAGCGATCACCCGCCGGTCGGGGCTCGAATCGAAAAGACCATGCAGTTCACCAATCTGCCGAGCACGGCGTTGCCGGCTTCGACCTCCTCCTATGCCGAGCAGTTACGCCGGACGCAAGCTTCGCCGGCGACTGCTGCATCGGCCGGCGTTGTTTTGTACTCGGCAAAATGGTGCGGATACTGCAAGCAAGCCAAGGCCTACCTGGCAAGCAAAAATATCGCGTACCAGGATTTCGACATTGATACGCGCGAAGGCATGACTGCTTACGTCCAGGCTGGCGGCGGCAAGGGCATACCGTTGCTGGTCGCATCCGGCCAGCACGTTCAGGGCTTCTCGCCGTCGGCCTATGATGAGCTCTTTGCCAACCGAAAGTAGGGCAGGAATATCTGCGTAGCCCGCCTTCATCAAGCCAATGGCGGGCAGCTGGATGCGCCCGCATAGGTAAAATGCGCGCCCGAGACATTGTTCGATCCCTGGGGAATCGTCCCGACATTCACGGTGAATAGCCTTTTGCACTTGCCACGGCAAGTGGAACGGGGATGTAAATGCGGCTAACAAGGGCACCCTGAACGCGGTAAAATACGCAAAACTTACTGCATACAGCTTATGTCGCACAAAAAACTGCCTTATTTTGAACTGCGCAACAGCACCGTCGATACCCTTCTTTTCATCGTCAAATCAACCGATCTCTCGGAGCTTCGCGCCGAGTTGGCGCGCCGCTATGAGGCGACGCCCGGATTTTTCGCCAACGATGTGGTCGCCATCGATCTGCGACGTCTTGAAAACGAGCGGATACCGGTGGCCGAGGTCGCCGCGCTATTAAACGAATTCCGCTTGCGCCCGATCGGCATCGTCGCCACCGAAGCGCAGCAGGAATGGGCAGGGAAGGGGAACCTGCCCTTCGTTGAATTGCGCGAGCGGCGCGACGCCAACAAACCGGCCGCTGCGCCCGATACACCTGACGCACCACCCGCAACACCGCCGTCTCAGCCACCCGTAAGCGAAAGTACTGCCAAAGCAGCAGCCACCACCATGGTGATCGACAAACCGTTGCGTTCCGGCCAGCAGATTTATGCCCCCGGCGATCTGGTTGTGCTCGGCCTGGTCAGTTTCGGCGCTGAAGTCATCGCGGCAGGCAGTATCCACATCTACGCGCCATTGCGCGGCCGCGCGCTGGCCGGGGTGCACGGCGACCATGAGGCGCGCATTTTCTGTACCTGCTTCGAGCCCGAACTGATTGCCGTCGCTGGGATCTACCGAACAGCAGAAAACCCTTTGCCCGACAATGTGCTGGGCAAACCGGTTCAGGTTAGACTGAATCAGGAAAAATTAATCATTGAGCCGTTGCGGCTTACCTGAGCATGCAACGGATCCCGTCTCCAATCCAACCATTTAACAAGGGCAAGGTATGACAAAAATCATTGTGGTGACCTCAGGCAAAGGCGGCGTCGGCAAGACCACCACCAGCGCCAGCTTCGCTTCGGGTCTGGCATTGCGCGGTCACAAGACAGCGGTCATTGACTTCGACGTCGGCCTGCGCAATCTCGACCTGATCATGGGCTGCGAGCGCCGCGTGGTGTATGACCTGATCAACGTGATCCAGGAGGAAGCCAACCTCAACCAGGCGTTGATCAAGGACAAGAAGTGCGAAAACCTGTTCATCCTGCCGGCGTCGCAGACGCGCGACAAGGACGCGCTGACGCACGCGGGTGTCGAAAAAGTGATCAACGATCTGCAGGGGATGGGCTTCGAATACATCGTCTGCGATTCACCCGCCGGTATCGAATCAGGCGCGCTGCTGGCCATGCATTTCGCCGACGAAGCACTGATCGTTACCAACCCGGAAGTGTCGTTGGTGCGCGATTCGGACCGGATTCTCGGCATGCTGTCGTCCAAAACCAAACGCGCGATCGAAGGCAAAGATCCGGTAAAAGAACATCTGCTGATCACGCGTTACAACCCGAAACGCGTCAGCGAAGGCGAAATGCTGTCGCTGACCGATATCCAGGAAATTTTACG
>JANMKH010000189.1:0-1505 GCA_031371965.1 Sulfuriferula sp. | reverse complement strand
GCTGGCACTGCCGCTGCGTATTTTGAACTGGCCAGGCAAACGTTGCGCTGGATTGCGTCAGGTGCACCGCAACAGGCTGAAATGGAATCATGGCGACCCCTGCTGAATGAATCGGCCACGATAGTCGATGCGTTCCGCATGGCCAATCTGCTTTATGCGGATACCAATTTGCCGCCGATGACGCTGGCCGAACGCGAACATGCTTACCTGCCGGGCCGCTCACCCAATGTCGCGCGTCCGGTGTATCCACGCCGCGAGCTGGATCACGCCGAATTCGGCACCGGTACCGAAGATCAGGACGACGCGGTCAAGAATACCGAGATCAAGCCCAACCCGGAAAAACGCGAAATCCCCAAGCAGGCTGCCGGCGAAGACCCGGATTTCGACATTCCACCCGAGGAGACGACTGGCTCGGGCGGTCGCGTCGGCGTCGGCATCCCGCAGCCTGCTCACGTGACCGGTCATGCACGTGGCGCGGAATACAGCGAGAAGGGCAAACCCTACGCCGAATGGGATTACCGCGACGGACGCTACAAGCGCAACTGGGCATGGGTGCAGGAAAAAGAGCTGACCGAACTGGATGCCAACGAGGCGACCAGGTTGCTCACGCAATATGCCCCGGCACTGAAGCGCCTGAAACGCGCTATTCAAACGCAGAAGCCGGCGCGCATGGCACCGCTGCGGCGCCAGTTCGACGGCGATGAACTGGATCTGGAAGCGGCCATTGGCTATATCGCCGAAAAACGCGCCGGCATGTCGCCCAAGGCCAATATCTACCGGCAGAGAGTGATGCAGCACCGCGATACGGCGGTCACCCTGCTGGCTGATATCTCCACCTCGATTATGCAGCCCAGCGAAGGTGGCGGACGCGTAGTGGATCACATCCGCGCCGGCATGCTGCTGTTCGCCGAGAGCATGGAAGAGGTGGGCGATCCGTATAGTCTGGCCGGCTTTGCCTCGAAGTATCGCGACAATGTCAGTTATTACAGCATCAAGGGTTTCAACCAGCGCCTGACCCCGCATGCGCGCGCCGTGCTGGGTGGCTTGTCCGGACGGCTTGCCACGCGCATGGGTGCCGCCATCCGCCACGCGGTGAAAGGGTTCGACCGTGCGCCTTCGCAACGCCGTCTGCTATTGATCCTGTCCGATGGGCGCCCGGCGGACTACGACGACGGCGGCGACGAACGCTACCTGCACGAGGACACGCGCATGGCGGTGAAAGAGGCGGTGGATGCCGGCGTGCATCCATTCTGTATTACCCTGGATGCCACCGGCAGCCAGTACCTGCCGCAAATTTTCGGACCCGGGCATTACGTGGTACTGGATCACATCAACGACCTGCCCAAGAAACTGCCGGAAATTTACCTGCGATTGCGAAAATGAATCCCTTGCCCACCCGTAAAGCTAGCTTCATCGGCACTGCCAAATACCGGCGTAAAACTTACGGCAGTAATCACCCCCTGGCGATCCCGCGCGTTTCGCTGACCTACGATCTGATCAATAGC
>JANMKH010000168.1:0-2708 GCA_031371965.1 Sulfuriferula sp. | reverse complement strand
CTGCAAAGGCTGATCGCGGCAGGCGCTACGGGCTGCGCTTCGCCAACCGAAGTCGCGGCGCAGGCAGATATCATTTTCACCATCGTTTCGGATACACCGGACGTTGAAGCGGTGTTATTCGGCGAGCACGGTGTGGTGCATGGCGCCCGGCCAGGCTCCGTGGTGGTAGACATGAGCACCATCTCGCCTACCGCCACCAAGACGTTCGCAGCACGCCTGGCAACCCATGGCATCGAAATGCTGGACGCACCGGTTTCCGGCGGCGAAACCGGCGCGATCAACGCCACCCTGTCGATCATGGTGGGCGGCAAGCCGGAGGTATTCGAACGCGTCAAACCGCTGTTCGAATGCATGGGCAAAAACATCGTCCACGTCGGCGACAACGGCGCCGGCCAGGTCGCCAAGGCCTGCAACCAGATCGTGGTGGCGGTAACCATCGAGGCCGTGGCCGAAGCCCTGACCTTTGCGCGCCGCAACGGCGCCGACCCGGCCAAGGTGCGCGCGGCGCTGATGGGCGGCTTTGCCGGCAGCAAGATCATGGAAGTACACGGCCAGCGCATCCTGGACAACGATTTCAAGCCCGGTTTCAAGGTTGGCCTGCATCAGAAGGACATGCGCATCGTCATGGAGACTGCGCATCAGTTGGGCGTGGCTCTCCCCGCCGCCGCCCTGGTTACACAACATCTCAACGCCCTGATGGGCAGCGGCGAGGCGGACCTGGATTCTGCTGCAGTGGTCAAGGTTCTTGAACGCATGTCCGGCTGTGGCGGCAACCAGGACTAAATTCCAATGGAAAAAATCGTCTTTCTGGATTCCGCGAGCATCATTGCCGACATCCGGCGTCCGGCTTTTCCCCACCAGTGGGTGGACTATCCGGCCACAGCGCCAGATCAGCTTGTGCCGCGACTTGCCGATGCCAGCATCGCGATCACCAACAAGGTCATGCTGCGCCGGGAAATACTGGAGCAATTGCCTGGCCTGAAGATGGTCGCAGTGGCCGCCACCGGCACTGACAATGTGGACATCGCCTGTTGCCGCGAACGCAATATCGTGGTCTCCAACATCCGCAACTATTCGGTGCATACCGTCCCGGAACACGTCTTCATGATGCTGCTGGCACTGCGCCGCAACGTGCTGGCATTCCGTGATGACCTGCGCGACGGCGCATGGCAGCGCGCCGACCAGTTCTGCCTGTTCACTCACCCGGTACGCGACCTGCACGGCAGCACTTTGGGATTAATCGGTCATGGTGCCATCGGTCAAGCGGTGCAATGGCTCGCGCTGGCGTTCGGGATGAAAGTACTGATCGTCGAACATAAGGGTGCCACCACGATACGTGCGGGTTATACAGACTTCGACAGCGCACTTCAGGAAAGCGACGTCCTCTCCCTGCATTTGCCGCTCAACCCGACAACCCGGCACTTGATCGGCCCCCTTGAATTCGGGCTGATGAAATCCAGTGCGCTGCTCATCAATACCGCGCGCGGTGGCCTGGTGGATGAATCCGCGCTACTCGATGCATTGCGTGCCGGGCAGATAGGTGGTGCGGGCTTCGACGTGCTGGACACCGAGCCGCCGCGGCAGGGCAATCCGTTGCTGGACCTGGATTTACCCAACTTCATCCTGACTCCGCATATTGCCTGGTCCAGCCGGGAAGCCATGCAGACCCTCGCCGACCAACTCATCGACAACATCGAAGCTTTTTTCCACGGCACCCCGCAAAACCGCGTCGCCTGACCAAGGTGGTTGAATAAATTGCAATTGTGCAGGGGGTTTGTTAGTATTTCTCATACAGCGAATTGTTATTTCACGATACGAAATTTAAGACAGCAGACCCGCTCTGCTACCGCAACGGTTTTCTGAATTTTTCTGGAGACGAAAATGAGCACGGAAAAGAAATTGATCGAACCCAAAACCATCCCCGCGTTTTGCCAGGGCATACAATATTTCGCGGAATCCATGCCGGATTTCGCACAAATGGGCGATACGCCGTGCCTGTCAGAAAAAGTGCCTGGCGTAAAAGACGCCAGCGATACCAAAGCCGCCTACCAGACCTTGCTGGTAGCGGACGGCCTGCGTTATCTCACCCTGCAGGTGACCGGCGCCAAATCCTCGGGCCATCCCGGCGGCTTCGCCAGCAGCGCCGAGGCCTATGCTTCCATGGTGATGCTGGGTCATACCAACATCGTGACTGAAGTCGGCCACCATGCACCGGGCTTCTACAGCGCCATGTTCCTCGACACTTCGCTGGAAGCAATGGGCATCACCACAGTGCAGCAGATGCGCGACCGCTTCCGCGAAAGTCACGGGCTGCTGGGTCACCTGTCGGGCGCCATTCCCGGCCTGCTGGCACCCGCCGGCCCATTGGGTCAGGGCCAGCACTTTGCCATGGCCGGCGCCCTGCTCCACCCCGGCAAACTGTTCCCCGTCACCATCGGCGACGGCGGCCTGGGCGAGCCGTACATCATGAGCGCCATGGTGCATTTCAACACCGCCTACCCCAAGGCCACCAACTTCCTGCCTATCCTGGTGTGGAACGGCTACTCCCAGGAGCATCACAGCATGGTCTCGACCTGGGACAATGCGCGCATGACCGCCTACTGGAAGGCGCACGGCTTCAAGCACGTGTATCTGGTGGACGCCAAGGAATTCGATGACCAGAACCAAAGCGGCGCTTATGTGGACAGCTCGCTGTTCTCGTGGCAGCA
>JANMKH010000330.1:0-3220 GCA_031371965.1 Sulfuriferula sp. | reverse complement strand
ACGCTGCCACAGACAGTAGGCCGTCGGCGCGGCGTCCATGGGCGTACCGGGATGCCCGGACTGCGCCTGCTGCACGGCGTCGATGGAAAGCGTGCGCAGGGTATTGATGCACAACTGGTCGAGTTGCGTTGCAAGATCGTGCGGTTGTTGTGTGGCTTTCATAATGCCTCCTGTCGCGCACCATCCATTTTTTGGATGTCAGGCAAAGTGTAAAAATCGTGATTGATGAGCTCGCCGATACGCTCAATCGTGATATCAGCGGGCGGATAGGCGGCGCTATTGCCGGGGTCGAGCGCGTAGTGTCCCTGGCGCGGGAAGACGCTTGTCAGACGATCTCCCCAGACCTTTTTCATCGCCGCCAGAATGCGCAGCTTGTCGTCCACCATGACGTAACGACGCGCCGGGTAACGCTGCTCGACATCATCGAGCATTTGCTCCTTGTGCAGGTAAATCAGCACCCGGCCCTCGACCGCGTCCCACAATCCCGATCGCTGCGCCTTGCGCGGCTGGAACACCACGTCGCCATCCGACAAAATCACCGTCTCGCCCCAACGGCGCAGATGTGCGATGACGTCGAGCGCGTCGGGATACAAGCGCGCTGCAAACGGATAGTCCACCAGGAATGAAGACATCATCAGCAAGCGCGGATCGTTCATGGCGCCAACACGGTAGCGTTGCAAGGCGCCCAGATAGTCCGCATAGCCGAGTTCAACGCGCAGCGCTTCGAAAATCTCCCAGTACCGATCCCGGTTCTCGGCGCCAAACTCATGCGCAAGATGGCCGTTCAGGTCGGCTATGATGCGGTCGTTATCGAGCAGGGTATTGTCCACATCCAGCAGAAACACGACGTCATCGGGCTTTTTCATGCGACCACCTCATCCGCTACAGGATCATGCCGGTTACCCTTGCCAGCAAAGGTCCAACCGCATCTGATCGGACCTTTCCTCATTATCCGATCCGGGGTCAGCTTCGGCCCGGATTTGAATCTGACGGGATGCGTTTGACCGGTAGCGATGCATTGGACGTGAGAGCCGCCGACGTCAACAACGAGTATCTTCACGTTCTTCATGTCTGGGCCACAGCGGCAGGCCGCTCGCCTTTCTCGCTGGCGCGTTTGATTTGTCCCTCTGAAACGGACAGCAGATAGGCGGTATTGATCAGGGCTGTGTGCGTCAATGCCTGCGGAAAATTACCCAGCATGCAACGCCCGCGTGCATCGTATTCTTCCGCCAGCAATCCAAGATCATTTCTCAAGGCAAGCAGACGCTCGAACAAAGCTTCGCCTTCCGCGCAACGTCCAATCAATGCAAGACTGCCGGCCAGCCAGAATGAACACGGCAAAAACGTACCTTCTCCGGGCGGTAGCGCATCTATCTTGACGTCGGTCGCATACCGCAGCACCAATCCATCAACCACGAGGTCGCGCTCAATGGCATTTATCGTACCCTGTACACGCGGATCGTCCGGCGGCAGAAAACCGAGCTGCGGAATCAGCAGCAGACTTGCATCCAGATGCGGCGAACCGTAGGACTGCACAAACGTGTTGCGCTGCGCATCGTAACCCTCTGAGCAAACCTGCGCGTGAATCGCATCGCGTATCTGACGCCAACGCTCGACCGGGCCATCATGCCCGAAGGCCTCGGCATCCTTGACCGCCCGATCGAAAGCCACCCACGCCATCACTTTGGAGTGGGTGTAATGACGGCGTGGCCCACGCATTTCCCAGATGCCGTCATCCGGCTGCTGCCAGTTCGATTCCAGAAATTTGAGCAAAGCGACTTGTACACCCCAGGCAGCAGGCTCTGGTGCCAGACGAGCGGCTCTTGCCAGATGCAACGTGTCCATGACTTCGCCGTAGACATCGAGCTGAAACTGCTTCGATGCTGCGTTACCCAGACGCACAGGGGCCGCACCCCTATAGCCAGGCAACCAGTCCACCTCGTATTCATCAAGGCGCCGCTCGCCCGTGACGCTGTACAGTATCCGCAGATCTTCAGGGCTACCCGCTATGGCGCGCAGCAACCACTCGCGCCAGGCCACCGCCTCTTCGTGGTAACCGGCGAGCAGCAGCGCGTTCAACGTGAACGTGGCATCACGAAGCCAGCAGTAACGGTAGTCCCAGTTGCGCACGCCACCCTGCTGCTCCGGTAACGAAGTGGTGGGCGCTGCAACGATCCCTCCGGTGGGCGCATAGGTCAGCGCCTTCAGTGTAATCAAAGAGCGCACGACGGCGTCGTGCCAGCGTCCCTGATAGGTGCAGCGTTCGGACCATTTACGCCATCCGCTCTCGGTTTCCGTGAGCGCCTGCTGCGCGTCGACGGGTGGCTGGGTCGCCTCGTAAGAAGGCCGATAATTGAGCGAAAATGACATCTGCTCGCCCTTGCTTACCCGAAATTCGGCCATGGTTTTCATGTTTTCGCTGTGGACGGCGACGCTGCTGCGCAGTTCCAGCCGGTCCGGTCCTGCGATCACCAGCAAGGTGTCGTCCAGCCGCTGTACCCAGGGTATGACGGAACCATAATCGAAACGGATGATGAGTTCCATATGCATGGCAACATGCCCGCTCAAGCCTTCGACAATACGCAGGACATCCCAACGCTCATTCGAGAGCGACATGAAATCAATGATCCGTACGCTGCCTTCGTCAGTTTCGAAGTCGGTTTCCAAAATCAGTGTGCCGGGGCGATATTTGCGCCGGGTATTACGCACTTGTGCGACTGGCGCGATCAGCCAGCGTCCGTGCTCGGGCTCGCCCAACAGGGCGGCAAAACACGCACCTGAATCAAATCTTGGCAAGCACAGCCAGTCGATGGAACCGTCGCAGCCGACCAAAGCTGCGGTGTGACAGTCGCCGATCAGTGCATAGTCTTCAATCGGAAGTGGCATCAGAAAACCTCGGGTTATACCAGCTTCCGTCTGCCGCAATCAGCGCATCAGCCTGTTTCGGCCCCCAGCTGCCGGGCTTGTAGGGTTGGGCCCGGTGGTGCGTTTCAAGCACGGGATCGACCACCGCCCAGGCGGCTTCCACCGCGTCTTCACGAGTGAACAGCGCGCCGTCGCCGGCCATGGCGTCGCCCAGCAGTCGCTCGTAGGGTGTCTCCTCTCCCGGCTGTTCATCCAGCAGGTAAAGCTCGCGCTGGTCGCCGACGAACTCATTGCCTGCGCGCTTGACGCGCGCGGCGAGGGCGACGGCAGCGTTGGGAGAGAGCCGGAAGCGCAG
>JANMKH010000091.1:0-3733 GCA_031371965.1 Sulfuriferula sp. | reverse complement strand
CTTGGCGTAGGTAACAGTGAAGGCAAAGTGCCTCATCTGGTCGGTGCATCCCTTTTGCAACGATTTGGTATCGTGCCGGGGAGTCGTCAGGCTTACGCATTTTCTCATCTCGATTTTTATGCGGCCGCTCTGGCCTACGGGAAAGTAGGAGGTTTTGCGCATCTCGCCAGTCTGGTCAAACGATTAAAAGCAGGCCGTCCCGGCGCTTTACTGCTGGATGGTGGAGATAGCTGGCAAGGCTCGGCCACGGCACTGTGGACTGCCGGGCAAGACATGGTGGAGGCTGCGCTTGAGTTGGGCGTCGACGTCATGACGGGACATTGGGAATTTACCCACGGTGCCGAGCGCGTGTTGCATGTCGTGCGTAATGATTTCAAGGACAAGATCGCCTTCATTGCCCAGAACATCGTGCGCAAGGACAACGCAGACCCGGTGTTCGATGCGTATGTCATTCGCGAGCAGAACGGTATCCCGGTTGCCATTATCGGTCAGGCATTTCCCTACACACCCTTGGCAAATGGCGAGCAATTTACACCCGGCTGGGAATTCGGGATCGATGAAGCACACCTGCAGGCAGTGGCCGACGAAGTGCGCAAAAAAGGCGCGCAAGTGGTCGTATTGCTTTCGCACAATGGCATGGACATCGACCTTAAATTGGCTGCGCGTATTTCCGGGATCGATATGATATTGGGTGGGCACACCCACGACGGCGTACCGGTGCCCAGTGTGGTTCCAAATCCGAGTGGACAAACCATCGTCACCAATGCCGGTTCGCACGGCAAATTTCTGGCCGTCATCGATTTTGACGTAAAACATGGTCGCGTTGCCGACTATCAATATCATTTGTTGCCGGTCTTTTCGGAACTATTGCCCGCCGATCCCGCCATGCAGGCAACCATAGCTCGGGTGCGTGCGCCTTACCAAAGCCGTCTTCAGGAACCGATTGCCGAAAGCCAGCAACTGCTTTATCGACGTGGCAATTTCAACGGTTCCTGGGATCAGCTGATCGTCGAAGCACTGATGCAAGTCAAGGGTGCAGAGATTGCCTTCTCTCCCGGGTTCCGTTGGGGGACCACGCTATTGCCCGGACAAATGATCACCCGCGAAAATTTGATGGAGCAGACGGCAATTACCTACCCGGATACCTCTGTGGTGGAAATGACCGGTGCTGAAATCAAGCAGCACCTGGAAAAGCTTTGCGACAAAATTTTCAATGATGATCCCTATCAGCATCAGGGAGGCGACATGGTGCGTACCGGCGGACTTGTTTATGCGTGTGAACCGGCAGCCAAAATCAATTCGCGCATCAGCGACATGAGTTTGAATGGACAGGCGATACAAGCCGGCGTGACTTACAAAGTAGCCAGATGGGGTGTCGGCAGTGCGCAGTCGGCGGGTGAGCCGGTGTGGGACGTGGTCGAGCAGTATCTAAAAAGTGACCCGGTTGTTAAAAACCACACACCCAACGTACCGCGCTTGATTGGCGTGAGTTTAAACCCGGGATTCGCCAATGATTAGTGAGCCGGCCTGTTGAAGTTTGAAGTTTTCATGCGGCCTGTTTCACGCAAATATCCTGGAAATATGACACATGATGCGCCGACTCCAGCGCACCCGGCATTAACTTAGAGTAACTATCATGCCTGCGTTACCCAGCCCGCTTTGTTTCCAGCTCCTCCCAACGCGCCAGCGCCGTTTCCAGTTCCGCATCTATGTCGGCAAAACGCGCTTGCAGACGTTTGGCTTCACTGGGCTGATTGCTGTATAGCGTGCCGTCGGACAGACGCGCAGTGATGCCGGTTTGCTCCTCTTCCAGCGCACGAATCTGCTCGGGCAAAGCTGTCAGTTCCTGCGCTTCTTTCCAACTCAGTTTTGACTTGGTAGCAGCTGGCTTGGCAGGCTCCGGCTTGCTCAACGTCGCGGCTTTGATGGCTGCCTTGTCTGAGCCGGGCCTGGGACGCTGCGCCAGCCAATCGTCGTAGCCGCCCGCGTATTCACGCAACACACCATCGCCCTCGAAGGCGATCACCTGGGTCACCACGTTGTCGAGGAAGGTACGGTCGTGGGACACCAGCAACACCGTGCCGGGGTAGTCCTGCAATAATTCTTCCAGCAACTCCAGGGTGTCGATGTCGAGGTCGTTGGTGGGCTCGTCCAGCACCAGCACGTTGGCTGGGCGGGTAAACAAACGCGCCAGCAGCAGCCGGTTGCGCTCGCCGCCGGACAGCGATTTCACCGGCGAACGCGAACGCGCCGGGGCAAACAGGAAGTCTTCCAGATAGCTGATGACGTGCTTGCGCTCGCCGCCAATTTCGACGAAATCGCCGCCCTGGCTGATGGTGTCGGCGACGGTCATTTCCTCATCGAGCTGGGTACGGAACTGATCGAAGTAGGCGACCGAGAGCTTGGTGCCGAGCTTGACGGTGCCGGAATCCGGCTCGATCTCACCGAGGATAAGCTTGATCAGCGTAGTCTTGCCGATGCCGTTGGGGCCGATCAAGCCGACCTTGTCGCCGCGCTGGATCACGCCGGAAAAATCGCGGATCAGTGTGCGCCCGCCGTAGGCTTTGCTGACATGCTCGAGCTCCGCCACGCGTTTGCCGGATTTTTCGCCGCTGTCCACGTTGAGGTTGACCTGCCCCAGATGATTGCGGCGTTCGCTACGCTCGCGGCGCAGCTGCTCGAGACGACGCACGCGCCCTTCGTTGCGGGTACGCCGCGCCTTGATGCCCTGACGCAGCCATACCTCTTCCTGCGCCAGCACCTTGTCGAATTTGGCCTGCTCGACCGATTCAATCGCCAGTTGCTCGGCCTTGATGCGCTGGTAGTCGGAGAAATTACCCTCGAAAGTACGCAAGCTGCCTCGGTCGAGTTCGACGATCTGACGCGACACGTTGTCCAGAAAACGCCGGTCGTGGGTAATCACAATGACCCCGCCGGCGTAGCCGCGTATCAGTTCTTCCAGCCATTCGATGGAAGCCAGATCGAGGTGGTTGGTGGGCTCGTCCAGCAGCAGCAAATCCGGTTCGGTGACCAGCGCACGCGCCAGCGCCACGCGCTTTTTCAGGCCGCCGGAAAGCGTGCCGACCAGGGTGTCTTCGGGCAGGTTGAGCTTGGTCAGCACGGTCTCCACACGCGCCTGCAGGCTCCAGCCGTCACGGGCTTCCAAAGCGCTTTGCAGGGTCTGCATGTGCTCCATCAGCGCCTCGAAATCGGCATCCGGCTCGCCCATCTTGTGGGTGACTTCGTGATAATCCAGCAGCAACTGGCTCACCTCGCCCAGCCCCTCCGCCACTGCTTCATATACGGTGTGGTCGGATTCGAGTTGCGGCTCCTGCGGCACATAGGCGAGCTTAAGGCCGGGCTGGCGCCACACGGAACCGTCGTCGGGCTTGGTATCGCCCGCCAGCAACTTGAGTAGGCTGGATTTACCCGCGCCGTTACGGCCAATCAGGCCGATGTGGGCGCCGGGCTCGATCACCCAGTCGGCGTGGTCGAGCAGCGGCACGTGGCCGAAAGCGAGGGAGGCATTTTCTAATGTGAGCAGCGGCATGGGACGAGGAACAATATAGTGAGAAAACCGGACATTCTACCCGGTTGTTTCATAAATTCGCGTGATGTTCGTTCAGGATCTTGCTTGATAGGACAATTTTAGTTACGGCATAACCTGAAGTTTAGCCTTCACTGAGACTTCATTTCGTGAAGGCGTGGCCTAGTGATTCATACGCCCGGTTGA